>CAZPHG010000026.1:0-8762 GCA_964586585.1 uncultured bacterium
AATATTCATATGAAGACGCAATAACTACTGCTTATGCCGATAGTGTTTTAATTGACTATTCTGATAATCAAACTGTCGTATTAGAGGGAAATGTAAAAATTTCAAGAGATAATTTAACGGTTTTTTCGGAAAAGTCTATTTATCAAGGAAATTATGATAAATTTGAATTTTCAGGTTCGCCTAAGGCATTAATAGTTATTGATAATATTCTAACTCAATACTCAGGTGATATTATACAGATTTTTATGCGAGAAGAGAGAGTGGTTATAAAAGGAGATGCCCACACAATGGTATCCCAGATTCCAAGAACCGACATTGAATATAGATAAAGAATTTTATGGTTTAAAATGTGAAGGATTGACAAAATCCTATCGCGGCAGGATTGTTGCAAACGATGTTTCTATAAATGTTAAAAGAGGCGAGATTGTGGGTCTTTTAGGCCCGAATGGCGCGGGAAAAACTACAATTTTCAATATAATTGCCGGTTTGATAAAACCTCAAGCAGGAAAGGTATTTAAAGATTCTGAAAATATTACTACTATGCCTATGTATAAAAGGGCTCTTCTTGGAATAGGTTATCTTACGCAGGAGCCGTCAATATTCAGGAATTTAACTGTAGAAGAAAATATAAAAGCAATTCTTGAAACAATGTATAAAAATAAAGAGAAAATTAACAAAAAGTGTGAATTGCTTCTCAAAAAGATGGGAATAGAACATTTAAAGAAAGAAAAAGCTTTGCTTTTATCCGGCGGTGAAAAACGGCGGGTGGAGATAGCCAGAACGCTTATTCGTCAACCGGCAATAATGCTGCTTGACGAACCTTTTGTAGGAATAGATCCTATTGCTGTTTCAGATATACAGAAAATTGTATGGGAGTTTAAATTAGAGAATATGGGAATACTTATCTCTGATCACAATGTTAGGGAAACATTGCAAATTATTGATAGAGCATATATAATGTATGAGGGTAAGATACTACTTTTCGGTACTAGAGATGAATTGTTGGAATCTCCTGCGGCAAGAAAAGTTTATCTCGGACACAAATTTAGGATGTAAAGAAAAGGGAGAAGAAATGAAAATTAATGTTACGGCAAGGCATGTAAAACTTACAGCGGCGTTGAAAAAATATGCAGAAATTAAAATTTTGCAGGTGAAAAAGTATACAGAAAAAATTACTTTCGCTAATATGATATTAAATGTTGAAAAAGACAGACATATAGCAGAAATTTCTCTTAGTCTTTCAAGAAACAGTATAAATGCAAAGGCGGTTGCCGGAGATATGTACGCTGCAATAGATATAGTTATTGACAAAACAGTAAAACAATTAAGAAGGCATATGGAAAAAGTTAAGAAACATAGAGATCTTCCTTATACTGTAGTCACAAACCTTACTATTAATAAGGGCGGAAAAATTGCCGGAGATATAGCATTTGATAAGATAGAAAAGATTGAACTTAATAAAGAAACAGTCGGGGAAGCAATTAATAAAGTGCTCAAAAAAAATTTAAGTTTCTGGATTTTTATGAATGCTGAAGATGACAGTATAAATGTAGTTTATCGGCGTAGAAACGAAAAATTTGCGTTGCTGTGTGTTAAAAAACAAAACGGAGGTTGTTAAAAACTATGAAAATCAAAGATTTTTTAAGTAAAGATTGTATAAAACTTGAGTTGGAACCGATAGATAAAAAAGAGCATATAAAAGAAATGGTTAAAATTTTATGTGATGCAGAAAAAATCAATAAAAATAAAATTGCCGAAATAACTGAGAAATTAATAGAAAGAGAAGAAATGGGTTCTACCGGAATAGGTAAAGGAGTATCTATTCCTCACATAAAAACTGAATATGTAAATTCTGTAATAGGGGCATTAGGTGTTTCTTCAAAAGGAGTAAATTTTGATTCTCTTGATGGAGAACCTGTTTATATCTCTTTTCTTTTGATTACTCCGATAGATTCTACAAATGAAAATTTGAAAGCGCTTTCTGAAATATCACATTTTTTAAAGGATAAATATTACAGAGAAGAACTCCGCGCGGCAAAAAATATTAAAGTAGTATACAAACTTATTAAAAGAGTATGACCGTGAATTTAAAGAAAATTATTCAGAGGGTATCGAATAAATTTACTTTTGAAGTGTATGCCGGTGAAGAATTTCTGGAAACGATTTCCGTTAATTATAAAGAAATAAATCTTTTAGGTCTGGAACTTGCGGGAGAGTATGAAGGGTTGAAAGAATTGCAAATTCAGGTGATTGACTCCTGTGGTATTAATTTCTTAAAAAAACTTAAACCTTCAAAAAGGGATAGTTATCTTGCGGCAATTTTTTCATATAATTTAGCGGCAATTATTTTTACCGACGGCGAAAAACCCGATGAAAAATTTATAAATCTTTCTTTTGCTAATCGCGTGCCGATTTTAGTAAACAATATGAGCTGCATGAATTTTATCAGAAAATTTGAAGGTGAATTGGAAAAAATTTTTGCTCCTAATACCAATTTTCGAGGAACAATGTTAGAGGTATATGGGATAGGCGTGTTAGTAACGGGAAAAAGCGACATCGGAAAAAGTGAATGTGCTATTGATCTTTTAAAAAGAGGACATCGATTGATAGGAGATGATATCGTTGAAATTATAAAAAGAGGTGAGAATGTGCTTTTGGCAAAAGGTAAGTATCCCATATCAAACAGAATGGAATTGAGAGGTGTAGGAATTATAGATATCATTAAGCTTTTAGGTATTTCTGCAATAAAAGATGTTCAGAAAGTGGAGTTGGTGGTTAATCTTGAACGATGGCAGTCTTCGAAGACTTACGAGCGGCTTGGATTGGAAGAAAAAAGACAGGAAATACTTGGAGTGAAGGTGCCTATTGTAGAAATTCCGGTGGCGCCAGGTCGAAATACCGCAATACTTATAGAAGTTGCGGCAATGAACTACCGCTTGCGAAAGAAGGGAGTGGTTCCTGCAGAAGAATTAGAAAGAGATGTTTTAAAAGAAATTTCCGATAAAAAAAATGGAAATTAAAATTCTTATTATTACCCATGAAAATATGGGTTGTGAATTGTTAAAAACTGCTTTCGGTATAATAGGACAATGCTATGGCGTGGAAATATTTGCTGTCAGACACTCAGAAAAAATAGAAAAAATACGAGAGGATTTTAAAATATTCATTGAGGATATGCAAAATGAGAAAGTATGCTGCAAGTGTCCTGACCGCTCCGAAGAGATACGCTACCGACAAAAAGAGAGTGGTATATTAATACTAACGGATATGCCGGGCGGAACACCAACAAATTTAGCGGTTCCTTTCGTAAAAAATGATAGTATTGAAATTGTTACCGGTGTAAATTTGCCAATGCTTATCACAGCTCTGCATAAGAAAAAAATTATAAAAAGCGTTAAATCTCTTGCAGGGATTGTAAAACAATCTACATTAAAAAGTATTCTCTCCTGGACGGAGCGTATTAATGACTAAAACAATATTCAGAATAGATGACCGCCTTATACATGGACAAGTTATAGAAGGCTGGGTGCATAATTTAAATTTAACCCGAATAGTAATAGCGTCCGATAGAATAAGTGAGGATTTAAATTATAAACAATTACTTGAATTTTCTGTTCTGCCGGAAATAAATGTAGAAATACTAAAATTAAAAGAACTGGCTTTTCGTATGAAAAGCGGATATCTTGAAGAGGAAGATACAATAGTACTTTTTGAATCAATAGGCGATTTACTTGATTTTCTTGATTGCGGTGTTATAGTAAAAACAGTAAATATAGGTTGTCTTCACTATAACGGTTTCAATAGAAAACTTATGAAAAACATAGCAGTAAGCGAGGAGGATATTAAAAATATCAAAGATATTGATTCTATGGGTACGGTAATTGAAGGAAGAGCTCTTCCGCAGAGTAAAAAAGTTGATTTAATGCAGATTATAAATGATATAATATGAATTTATTATTAACAGCAATTTTAGGGGGTGTATTTGTAAGCGATGCAACTGCAATAGGGCATTTTATGATATCGCGGCCAATATTTTGCGGTCCTGTTATAGGGCTTATTCTTGGAGATATAACGACAGGAATATATATTGGTATAATGATGGAAATGATATGGATAAATGTTATTCCGCTTGGTAAAGTGGTACCGCCGGACGCTTCGGTGGTTGCGGTTTCCGCTACTTATATAGGAGCAGTCGGCGGTGGAGAAAAAGGGTATTTAGTTTTTTTGATTTTATGCCTTATTCCAGTTGGAATACTCTTTAAAAAATTAGATATCATACACAGAGAGTTCAATGGGTTTCTTTCATATAAACTTGATGAAAAAATTGCTGAAAGAGATATTTCCTATATTGATAAAATTATATTAGTAGGAGCGATGCTTTTTATAGTAAAGGGTGTAATTTTTCTTGCGGTGATAATGTATTTAGGAGAAATTTTTTTTCCATATGCGTACTCTTTTTTAAATGATTCTTTAAAAAAAGCGTTACTAAATTTATTTTATATAATTCCGGCGATTGGATTCGGGACGGCAGCAACAATATTTTTTTTTAAGAAATCGCAAACAGCAGTAAAAAAATGAAAACAATAAATAAAATATTTTTCAGATCATTTCTATTGCAGGCATTATGGAATTATGAAAAAATGCAAAGCGCAGGTTTTCTATTTGCATTACTGCCGCAGCTGAAAAAACTTTATTTAGATAAAGATGATTTTTGGAAAGGTGTGAGAAGGTACAGTGGGTTTTTTAATACTCACCCCTATATGGTTTCCTTAATACTTGGTTATGCTGCAAAAGAAGAGAAAAATATAAAAAATGGATCTTTAAAAAAAATTGCCGAATTAGATAAATTCAGAATTCAAATGAGCGGCCCGCTTGCTGCGATTGGAGATAAAATTTTTTGGTCAACATGGCGCCCTCTTGTAGGACTGGTGGCGGTATTATTAGCTTTTTTGCCATTGCAACCTTTATTTTTAATTCCGCTTATTTTTATAGTATTATATAATATTCCTGTTCTTTATTTTCGCTACTATGCATTACGCACTATTTATAAAGGAGAAACAGAAATAATAAGCATTGTGAAAAAAATTAATAACAGCTTAATATTAAAAATAATTCCTATTCTTGGACTTATTATAGTGGGGGTAATTCTAAAGATTTTGTTTTTTCACTGGGGGAGTATGCGGGGTGGATTGTTGCTCAGTTTTACGGCAATAGTTGTTATATTAAGAACCTGCTGCCAGATATCCGCGATAAAATTGTTATATATAATTTCAGCCATGGTAATTATCGGCAGTTTAATAATAGGATAATGAAAGAAAAAAAATTTATCATAAAAAATAAGTTAGGATTTCACACTCGTGTTGCCGCTATACTTGTAGAGCATATTTCAAGATTTGAATCTGAAGTTACTATTAGTAAAGATGATTATAAAGTTGATGGAAAAAGTATAATGGGAATAATGACGCTGGCAGCGGGAGAGGGATCTGAAGTCACAGTGATTTCTCACGGTAAAGACGAAGAAGCAGTGCTTGAAAAAATAAATGAACTTATAGAGGGAAAATTTGGTGAAGATTAAAGGAATCGCTGCTTCTCCCGGAATAGCTATCGGCAGAGCATATCTTATTTCTGAAAAATCCTATTGCGTGATAAAAAGAAATATAGAGTCAGCACAAATTAAAAAAGAGATTCAGAGATTTAAAAAAGCTGTTAGCATAACTGAATGTGAATTTAAAAAACTTAAAGAAAAAACTATTCATGATATAGGAAAAATTTATGCAGGGCTTTTTGACGCATATTCACTTATTTTGAAAGATCCGCTCTTACACAGGGAAACGATAAGGGTAATCATTGATGAGAAGGTTAATGTGGAATATGCTCTTCAGACAGTGATTGATAAAATTACAAAAAAATTTTCTAATCTTGATGATGCATATATGAAAGACAGAGTGAGGGATGTTCAGGATGTAGGCAATAAGATTATGATGTATCTGCTTGGACAAGATAATATTTCTCTTAAGGATATTCAAAATAGGGTGGCATTAGTTGCGCACGCTCTTCATCCTTCCGATATGATGCAGATAAAAAAAGATAAAGTGATAGGTTTTGTGACAGATGTTGGTGGTAAAACTTCTCATATAGTTATAATGAGTGAGTCACTTAAAATCCCGTCTGTTGTAGGATTGCGGACGATAACCAAACAGGTCTCGCCGGGAGATCTTTTGATAATTGATGGAGATGACGGTGTTGTTTATATAAACCCTGAGCCTGAAATTGTGAAGGAATATCGCAATAAAAAACGCAGCAAGGAAGAGTCACACAAAAAACTTGTTAAAATGAGCCATAGCCCAGCTATTACAAAATGCGGCGAAAAAATAGAGATAACCGTCAACATAGAAGCAGGCGATGAAGTAGTTGCTGTAAAAGAATACGGAGCTGATGGAATTGGTCTTTTTAGAACAGAGTATATGTACTTAAACAGAAATATGCTTCCGACAGAAGATGAGATTTTAAGAGATTTAAATATAGCGGTTAACGAAATTTATCCTTGTGAAGTTATAATAAGAACCATCGATCTTGGCGCTGATACATTTTCCAGCTATATGGCGATGGAATATGAAGATAACCCTTTTATGGGAATGAGAGGAATTCGCTTATGCCTTGCCTATCCTGCGCCTTTTAAAACGCAATTAAGAGCAATACTTCGCGCATCGGTTAAATCAAATGTGAGGCTAATGTATCCAATGATAACTTGTCTGAAAGAAATAAAATCGGCTAATTATATATTGGAAGAAGTAAAAGAAGAATTAAAAAGTGAAAAAATAGATTATGATCCCGATTTAAAAATAGGAGTGATGATAGAAACACCTGCTGCTGCTATGGATATAGAAAATATTTCAGAAGCAGTGGATTTTTTAAGTATAGGAACTAATGATTTAATACAATATACAATGGCTGTGGATAGAATTTCAGAAACACTTTCGTATCTTTATAATCCAGCAGATATATCAATATTAAAATTACTTCAAAGGATAATAGGATTTTGCAAAAAAAACAACAAGTGGCTCAGTATGTGCGGAGAAATGTCGGCAGATCCGCTTTATACAAAACTGTTGTTAGGGATGGGGTTGCGAAGGTTTTCTATGAGCGGTATTGCTATTCCAAACATAAAGCAGATTATAAAAAATACTTCAATTAAAGAGTGTGAAGACTTTGCCTGTGAAGTATTTGTCTTAAATAATACGGAAAAGATATTGCAGTTATTGAATAAATGAAAAATTTTACAGTCATAGCCCATATAGATCATGGAAAATCCACTCTCTGCGATAGAATTCTTGAAATTACAGGAGATATTAAAAAAGGCAAACATAAAGAATTAATCCTTGATTCAATGCCTCTTGAACGCGAAAGAGGTATAACAATAAAAGCAAAAGCAGTGAGAATAGTATATAAAGGCGAAATACTTAATATGGTAGATACTCCAGGTCATGTTGATTTTTCTTATGAAGTGTCAAGGTCGCTTTCTGCCTGTGACGGCGCTATTCTTGTAGTAGACGCATCTCAGGGTGTTGAGGCACAGACCGTAGCAAATTTAGAACTTGCAAGAAAAAATAATCTTACTATTATTCCGGTAATAAACAAAATAGATATGCTCGGCGCTGATGCCGACAGGGTGGAAAAGGAAATACACAATTTATTAAATAATAAAGAGAGTATAATAAGAATAAGCGCTAAAACCGGCGCAGGCGTCGAAATACTGTTGGATGAAATTGTCCGAAAAGTGCCACAGCCTGTAGGTCTTACCGGGGATCTGCCTTCCGCTCTTGTTTTTGACTCTCTTTTTGATTCTTTTAAGGGCGTAATTGCTTATATAAAAGTTACAGGTGGTTCTTTCAGGGTGGGGCAGAATGTTAAATTTTTTGCAACTGAAAAATCGTACCAGTTAAAAGAACTTGGTTATTTCGGAGTGCATGAAATGATAAGCGTAAAGGAACTCAAACAAGGCGAAATAGGTTATATAATGTGCGGTATGAAAAATTTAGAAGAAGTTAAAATAGGTGATACTATCACTTGTCTTAAAGGAGGAGTGACGAAGCCCCTGAAAGGGTTTCACCAGCCGAAACAATTTGTTTTTGCAGGGCTGTATCCTGTGGATAATGCGGATTATGTAAAATTAAAAAAAGCGATAGATAAACTTAGAATAAACGATACTTCTTTTACTTATCATCCCGAAGATTCAAGTTCACTTGGCGCGGGATTTAGATGCGGTTTTTTGGGAGTGCTTCATATGGAAATAGTAAAAGGGCGCCTTGAGGAAGAATATGGATTAAATCTTCTTATAACAAAACCGCAGGTTGAATATTTGGTAGATGGTAAAGTCATAGATAATCCGATAGATTTTCCTACATCTGCTGATAGCGATATTGAAGAACCATACATAATTTGTAATGTTATAACACCGGCAGAATATATGGGTGCGATTTTTGAACTTTTTGAAAATAAAAAAGGTATTTATATAGAAATGAAATATATAAATCCTGACCGGATTATAATAAAATATGAGTTGCCTTTAAGAGAAATGGTAGAAGAATTTTACAGCTGTCTTAAGGCAGTAAGTAAAGGGTATGCATCGTTGGATTATAAACATATCGGATATAAATCATCTGAATTAGTAAAATTACAGATACTTATAAATAATGTTTCCGTAGACGCTTTGTCGTTTATAGTTCCACCGGGTGAAGCGCAGAAAAATGCTCAGGAAATTC
>CAZPHG010000027.1:0-8727 GCA_964586585.1 uncultured bacterium
GAGTTTTATATTTGAAAAAGGTTTTGAGAACTTTACAAAAATCTGAAAGAAAAGTATTCTCATAGTAAATAAGCATGGAGGATAAAGTTTTAGTATTTATTATTCTCTATTTTGCCCATATATTTTGAAATAGAGATAATTTTTTTCACTGCTTCACTATAAAGTTTATGTTCTTCTTTTAGTATTTTTGCCGAAAGCGATTCCGCTGTCTCATTATCTGCTATTTTAACTTTTTTCTGTATAATTATGCTCCCATGGTCATACTCTTCATCAACAAAATGAACAGTGCAGCCCGAATACTTTTTGCCGGCAGCGGACATTCCGACGCTCTCTAAAACTGCTTTATGTACTTTTATTCCATACATTCCTTTACCGCCAAAATCAGGAAGCAATGCCGGATGGATATTAAGTATTCTTTTTTTATATGCACAAACAATATTTGACCCCAACTGCAAAAGAAAACCCGCCAGACAAATTAAATCAATATTTCTTTTTTGGACTTCTTTTAAAATACGGGCAGAATATTCTTCTTTATCTTCAAAATTTTTCTTTTCTATAACAAGCGATTCTATTTTTTCATTTTTAGCTCTATCAAGCGCTTGAACACCATTTTTATTAGAAATTACAAGCACAATTTTTGCAGGAATATATCCACTATTACAATTATCTATCAGGGACTGCATATTTGTTCCATTTCCTGAAACCAACACCGCTATTTTTATCATCTTACAATCCCTACAATTTCGCCATCTATACTTTTTATAACTTTATCACTATCTTTTTCGCTTGCAATAAGAAACATTCCCCATCCGCAATTAAAAACACTTTCTAATTCGGCGCGATTAATTCCTTTTTTCTCAATGATTTTAAAAATTCCTTGTAGGGGATACGGAAAAATTTCGCCATTTAAACCATCAGGAAGAAGTCTTTTCAGAGCCCTCACAATACCTCCGCCTGTAATATGGGCGGCGCTTTTCACTGATGAAATTATTATTTCTTGTGAATTTACAATTTCAGAATATATTCTTGTCGGTAACATTATCAATTCTTTATATTTTTCCAACTCGATACTTGAAAATAATTTTCTTATAAGTGAAAATCCGTTGCTATGCAATCCATTTGATTTAAGCCCTATTATCATATCGCCTTTCTTCACTTCTTCTTTGTTAAACTCTTTAAAATTTAATCCGCATGCAAATCCGGCTAAATCATAGTCATTTCCAGTATAGATATCCGGCATTTCAGCAATTTCGCCTCCCAATAAAATACAATTGCTTTTTTTTAATCCTATTTCAATCCCTTTAAGAATTTCATTAAATACATTTTCATTGAGATTTGAGCAGGAAAAATAATCTAAAAAGAACAGCGGCTGCGCTCCGCCGGCAATTAAATCATTTACGCTCATAGCAACAAGATCTTCTCCTACAACAGAATGCATGTTGAATTGGATAGCTAATTTTATTTTTGTTCCAACGCCATCGCAAGTTGCAGCTAATTTATATGGACCTATTGAAAAATTTCCTGCGTAGCCTCCAATATATGGAAATCTTTTTTTAATACTTTCTACCAACTGCTCGGCTTTATTGACATCAACTCCGCTTTTTTTATAGTTATTCACTTTCATTAAACCAATCTCTTCCCGTTAAATTATTACAAAATTCTTGATATGTATTTGAAATTAAATTTAAAAGTTGAGCAGGCAGCGGCGACGGGGATGTTTGGACATATTGTTTCCAATTTATAGTATCTTTCTTTTTTGCAACAATTACTTCCTTATACCAGCAACTTGAACGATAATACTCTCTTGCCATCTCTTTGCTTACCGCAGTTTTCTTATCTTCTAAAGAAATAAACCTGCATTCATCAGGCGTTCCCACCACATCTATTATAATAATATTTCTATCTTTATCAAAACCCAATTCTATCTTACCATCGCTATTTTCAAGATTCATACGGCACGCCTCATTTGAAATTAATTTATTGACTTCAGCAACCATATCCTTTATATCCGCTATTTCTTTTGAAGTCAAACAGGCGATACTTTTTGCCTCATCCCACGAAATATATTTATCAATTGCTTCAAGTTTTGTTGACAATTCAAAAATAGGTTCCGAAAGCATTTGACCGGGAATGGGGGGTTCTGTAAGATTAATATCTTCAAGTTGTATTATGCCGTCAGCCAATCGCTTAAATATGCTTGAACCTTCGCCAAGTGTATTTCTGTATATTATTTCAAGCGGGATAAGAATATTTTTATCATTCGGAGTATAGGAATAATTGTATTTACCGTTTATTATTTTCGGTTTTATAACTCTCAATATATCTACCTGCATAATATCGGTAGGTTTTGTAAGCGCCGCTAGCGGTTTTACTTCATCATTTTCAACTAATCCACGGTAATGTGTCTTTATTCCCGCCTTTTCTAATTTTTCAAAAAAATAAGCGCCTATTATACAGAGTGCTTTTCCTTTATTTGTTATTAAATCAGGCATCTCACCCCAGTCAAATACAGAATAGCGATCGGAAAAAATAAATTTCCCTACTCCGAAATGAGCGCAAGTAGGTTCTTTTTCAATAATTATATTTTTAACACTTCCCACTTCTGTCAACTTCCTTTTTTGCTATATCTTTTCTAAAATGCATTCCGTTAAAATTAATCTTTGAAACAACGTTATATACCTTACTTCTCGCAGTATTAATATTTTGACCTGTTGCCGATACAGAAAGCACCCTGCCGCCGGCAGTCCAAAAACTATTGTTTTTATAAACTGTGCCGGAATGAAAAATAAATACTTCCTCTTCAGAAGAATCAGGCATTGTGATTTTTATTTCTTCTTTATATGTTCCGGGATATCCTTCCGAAGCAAGGACTACATTAACACAAAAGCCGTTTTTCCATTTTATTTTAGTTTTTTCACCAGATTTTATTTTTAAGAATATTTCCATTAAATCAGAATCCATCAGCGGAAGAATTGCCTGAGTTTCCGGATCGCCAAAACGGACATTGAACTCTAACACATATAAAGAATTATCAACGAGCATCAAACCTATATAAAGCACTCCATAATATTTCATTCCCTCTCTTTTGATTCCTTCAACTACCGGTTTCACGATTTGAGTATCTATTTTTTTTAATATTTTTTTAGTAATTAACGAAGTTGGAGCATACGCGCCCATACCCCCTGTATTTGGACCCATATCGCCATCATTAAGCGGTTTATGATCCTGAGACGGAAGCAAAAAAGTATAGTTCTCTCCTGCCATTAAAATAATGACCGATGCTTCTTCTCCTATTAATTTTTCTTCAATTATTATGCGATTACCTGCATCATTAAAAACTTTTGAATCCATTATTTTTTTGATACTGTCTAAAGCAGTTTTTTCATCATCACAAACTATAACACCTTTTCCACCACAGAGCCCATCCGCTTTAATAACAAGCGGCAGCGGACATTCCGATTCGCCGCAGTTTTTTGTATATTCCATTGCTTTTTTACTGTCAGAGAATATTTCAAAATCCGCTGTTGGAATATTATATTTCTTCATAAAGTTTTTGGCAAAAATTTTAGAGCCCTCTAATTGCGCTGCTTTTTTATGAGGTCCGAACACCGTAATTTTTTCACTTTCAAAATAATCCGTTATGCCATCAACAAGGGGCTGTTCAGGTCCGACAAGAATAAAATCTATCTCTTTTTCTCGTACAAAATCCTTTAACAAATTAAATCGGAGAGCAATATTTATAACATCTATTTTTTTAGATATTCCACCGGGAGCGGCCATTCCGTCGTTTCCGGGAATAGAATAAATTTTCCGGACATATTCCGATTCTTTAAGTTTACAAATAAGAGAATGTTCTCTGCCTCCACCGCCAATAACTAAAATTTTATTGGTCATTTAAAAATACTTTATCTCCCTTGCATTCGCATCTCACAGACATTTCATTTAAGCGGGTAGGTACCGTCAAAACAGGCAGAACAATAACTCCTCTTTTTGCATGATGAAAGTAGTCCGTCCATAGAAAGATAATGTAAAGTATCCACTTTGAGAAACTTTTTTATTTCAGCAACGCTATGAACCGACGCTATCAGTTCTTTTTTTGAAGGAGTATCTATTCCATAATAACACGGATAAATTATAGGTGGTGAAGATATTAATAAATGAACTTCTTTTGCACCTGCTTTTTTTATTATATTAATAAGTTTTTTTGAAGTAGTGCCGCGCACAATTGAATCATCTATTACTATAACTCGCTTACCTTTAAGTACTTTTATTACCGGTGAATATTTAATCTTTACCCTAAAATCCCTTATTTTCTGATGCGGTTCTATAAAAGTTCTGCCTATATAATGATTGCGTATAAAACCGAAATTCATTTCAATTCCGCTCTGTCGGCTATAACCTAATGCCTGTATATTTGCCGAATCGGGAACCGGCATAACAATATCTGCTTTTATTTTCTTTTCTTTTGCTAATTCTTTTCCCATATTAAACCGAGAATCATAAACGCTTTGCGAAAAAACATAAGAATCAGGTCTTGAAAAATATATCAATTCAAAAATACACGCTTTATGCGGCTCAGCGGAAAGATTCATTGTTTTTACTGTGTTTTTTTCAACAATAACCATCTCGCCCGGCTCCAATTCCCGCAAATATTTCGCTCCTATTATATCAAAAGCACAAGATTCAGATGAAAAGAAAATCGAATCTTTTCGGACACCCATAGATAACGGTCTGAACCCATAACTATCTCTCACGGCAATTACTTTTCCGGGAAGAAAAAGAATTAATGAAAAAGCGCCTTTTATTTTATTCAATGATTTCCTTAAACGGTCTTCCCAACTTCCCTTTTCTTTTGCAATAAGTTTCAGAATAACTTCACTATCTGTATCTGTTGAAAAAATTACTCCTTCTTTTTCTAATTCTCTTCTTATCTTTTTTGAATTCGGTATATTTCCGTTATGAGCAATTGCTATCGGAGTATTAGCATATTTTATAACAAGCGGCTGAATATTATCAAAAGAAGAACTCCCAGCAGTAGAATATCTCACATGCCCTATTGCAGCAGTTCCTTTCAGCCGTTTCATTTTAGTATTATCAAAAACCGTATTTACCAACCCCATTCCTTTTTCTACAAAAAATTTCCTGCCCTTATTTGAAACTATTCCGGCACTCTCCTGCCCTCTATGCTGAAGAGCATATAGTCCGAGATATACTTCTTCAGCAGCGTTTTCGCTTTCGGTTACTGCAAATATTCCGCAAAATTCTTTACGCATTTTTTATAATATTCCTAAAAATTATTCTTCCCCACGGCTCACTCAGTCCCCTAAAATTATTTGGATGCTGAAACCTGTGAAAGCACCTCTCGGGATGCGGCATCAACCCTAAAATATTTCCACCGCTTCCAACTATTCCTCCTATATTATCCTCAGAACCGTTAGGATTATCTATATAATATAACGAAATTTGTCCCTTTTCTTTTAATCTTTTACTTTCAGAAGGTCCAGCAATAAATCTTCCTTCCATATGCGCTATCGGAAGTTCTATCTCTTCGGGAAGCCCGTCAAACCAAAAAAGTTTATTGTTAATTCTCACTTTAACCCACCTACTTATAAATCTTCCGTTTTCATTAAAAGTAAGTGTAACTTTTTGCTTACCATCTAAATCCGGTAAAATGCCGGATTTAACAAGCATCTGAAAACCATTGCAAATTCCTATAACAAGACTTCCTCTTTTAATAAATTGAGCAAGTTGATTTTTAAGTTTATACTGCATAAAAAGCGACAGCACTTTTCCTGCACCAAGGTCATCGCCATAAGAAAATCCGCCGGGTATAACAAGTATATCATAACAGTTAAGTTTTTTTTCGCCTGATACCAATTCATTTATATGCACAATTTCACTTAATGCGCCGCTTTCCGTAAATGCATAGTGCGTTTCATAATCGTTATTAGTACCGGGTGCTTTAAGTATGATGGCTTTTTTTACCATTTTATTGTATTTTTATATAAATGTTTTATAGCATCTATTTTGCTTTTAATGATAACTTCATTTTTATTTTTAATAAGCAATTTATCTTTTCCTGTGAACCCAATTTTAAATATTGGAAGCCCTGCTGCGAAAGATTCAAATGTATCAATATTTTTCTCTTCTACTTCCACTAAAAATCTTGAATTGCTCTCAGAAAAAAGAGAAATTATATTATCTTCGGATTTGCTGATTTCTGCGATATTAATTTCTGCTCCTATTTCTGAAAAACACATTTCACTAATAGCAACTGCCAATCCGCCGTCACTTAAATCATGACAGCTTAAAATAATCTCTTTCTCAATTGCACTTTGTATAAATTTTAATATTTTTAACGATACTTTATCATTTAAGTTCGGCGGATTACCGCCGTCTATCCTTAAAATATCATAAAGTGTTGAACCTCCTAACTCATCGAATGTCTCTCCTATAAGATATATTATACTGTTAGATAACTTGAAACTGCTGCCTATAACTTTTCTGACATCTAAAACCGGCGCCACGCAAGTGATAAGAAGAGTGCCGGGAATACTAACGGCGGCGGACATTCCGCTTTTTTCTTTTTTGCTGATATAAAAATTATTTAAACTGTCTTTTCCTGAAACAAACGGCACTCCCAACATAATGCTTGCATCATAACATCCCTGCGCCGCCCTCACTAACTCGCCAAGAATTTTTTCATTCTCTACATCGCCCCAACAGAAATTATCTATAAAACCAGCGTGCTTGATATCGCCGCCGGCAGCAACAAGATTTCTTGCTGCTTCTTCGCAATTACTCAAAGCCATTAGATATGGGTCAATAGAACCGTAAGCGGGATTTATGCCAAGCCCTACTGCAATACCTTCGTAAGAATCAAGAAGCGGTCTTATGACGCAACCGTCCTGCGGCGCATCCTGTTTAACCGACGCAAGAGGTTTCAATACCGAACCACCCTGAACTTCATGGTCATATTGACTTATTACAACTTCTTTTGAAGCAATATTGGGATGAGAAATAACTTTATTAAATAAATCTCCGATGTTATGAGAATTCTTATGTATCGTTTTTTTTGCAGTTCTTTTTTTCCAGCTTGCTTTTCTTTTGATTTTTGGGATACCTTTATGAATAAAATCCAAATCAAGTTCTGCTTTTAAGTTATTTTCATAATATATTTGAAGTATTTTTGTATCGGTAAATTCACCTAAGATTACTGTTTGGACATCTTCTTTTTCAAGTAATTCTTTTAATTTTTCAATTTTATCAGGAGAAACGCTTAAAATCATTCTTTCCTGAGATTCAGAAAGAAATATTTCCCATGGTTTTAGACCGCTATATTTAAGCGGCGCTTTTTCAAGATAAACCTTTGCACCGCAATCGGAAGCCATTTCGCCTATAGCAGAAGAAAATCCGCCTGCTCCGCAATCGGTAATAGAATTAATAAGATCCATATCACGTAGTTTCATAAGCACATCTGCAAACTTCTTTTCAGTTATAGGGTCACCTATCTGAACGCAGGATACATTCGATGAAGCATCAAGTCCTAACGATGAAAAAGTTGCTCCGTGAATGCCGTCTCTACCGGTTCTTCCTCCAATTGCAACAATAAGGTCGCCAGGATTTACCTTCTTTTTTATATACTTTTTAGGAATTATGCCGATGGTTCCGCAATAGACAAGTGGATTTGATATATAGGCATCATTAAATATTATAGCTCCGCTTGAAGTAGGAATCCCCATTCTATTAGAATAATCTCTGACACCTTCTACTACTCCTTTAAAAATTCTTTTAGGATGAATAACATTTTCAGGTATTTTTTCAGGTGCAGTATCTATTCTTCCAAAACAAAAAACATCTATATTAAGAACAGGTTTTGCTCCTTTTCCGCAACCTAATACATCTCTTATAACGCCGCCAATTCCTGTAGATGCGCCGCCATAAGGTTCAATTGCAGACGGATGATTATGCGTTTCCACTTTCATCGCTATTCCATAATATTTGTTAAAATTAATTATTCCCGCATTATCACTAAATTCATTAAGACAATGGTTTAAATTTAATTCACGCGTGGTTTTAAATATCGTCTCATCAAGTAAATTTTTTATATTAGTTCCATTATATTCTATCGGCGAAGTCATAGTTTTATGAATACAATGTTCGCTCCAAGTTTGAGCGATAATTTCAAGTTCCATTGAAGATGGCTCTCTGTTCTTTTCTGAAAAGTATTTTTTGATAGTTTGCATCTCTAAAAGATTAAGAGAAAGAAGCATCTTTTTAGAAAGTTCTATCAATTCTTTATCGCTTAAATTTTTAATTTTTATAATCGACATTCAGCTCTTTCAATTACAGGATTATAATAAAATTTTTTACATTCAGCCAGAGAAAAAGATAAAGGAACCTCTACCTTATATATTTTTCCTGAAGCGGCATTTTCAACACCTTCTATACCCATAAATTTTAATGTCTCCACTATTCTATTGCCAACGACATCAAGCACTTCTTTTTTTAAAAATACAACAAGAGTAATAATTTGTGAATCTTTAGTGCAAATTATTTTATTGTTTTTTGAGAGCACGGTAATTTCAATTTTTTCAGGAGAAAGGCGCTGTAGGGTAAAATTTTCGTTCACTGAATCGATTAAAACTTCGCTGGCAATTCTTTTTGCGGTATCATCATCCAAACTGCCACTCAATATATATATATGTCCTTGTCTGTGTCCCTGCA
>CAZPHG010000028.1:0-8653 GCA_964586585.1 uncultured bacterium
TATTCATTGCCTTCAAGAGATGTAATTGCCAACTCTATAGAAATAATGGTTGAAGCGCATGCCTTGGACGGATTAGTGCTTATTCCTACCTGTGATGAGATAGTTCCTGGTCATTTAATGGCTGCCGGTCGTCTGAATGTGCCGACAATAGTGCTTACCGGAGGGCCTATGTATCCGGGAAATTTTAAGGGTAAATCTGTTGATATAATTGATGTATTTGAAGCAGTAGGTGAAGTGTCACGAAATAATATGAGCGAATCTACATTAAATGAATTAGTAGAATGTGCCTGTCCCGGCGCCGGCTCATGTGCCGGAATGTTTAGTGCCAATACTCTTGCCTGCGGTGTGGAAGCATTAGGATTATCTCTTCCCGGATGCGCAACTTCTCACGCCGAGGATCCAAAGAAACTTACAATTGCAAAGGAAACAGGAAAAAGAATAGTTGATTTAGTGAATAAAAATATCACTGCCAAAAAAATAATGACTTATTCAGCATTTTGCAATTGGATAAGAGTATCGCTTGCTGTAGCTGGCTCAACTAACGATGTTTTGGAAGTGTTGGCAATTGCAGGCGAAACAGGTTTGGATATAGATTTGAAATTATTTGATAAATTATCAATAAATACTCCACATATCTGTAATATGCGCCCCGGCGGTTCTTATACTATGGAAGATTTAGACAATGCTGGCGGTGTTTTAGCTATAATGAAACGATTAAATCAAATGCTTGACAGAGATTGTTTGACTGTTACAGGTAGAAGTATCGGTGAAAGTATAGATGAGGCGAAAATTATTGATGAAAAAGTGATAAGACCATTAGAAGAACCAATCCATTCCACGGGCGGCGTGGCTATTCTCTACGGAAATTTAGCGCCGGACGGTGCGGTAGTGAAACAAACAGCGGTTTCAGAAAAAATGTTAAAATTTAGCGGCAGAGCAAGAGTATTTGAATGCGAAGAAGATGCCTATAAAGCAATAACTGATGGTTTAATAATAAAAGGTGATATAGTTGTAATCAGATATGAGGGGCCAAAGGGAGGTCCGGGTATGAGAGAAATGCTTGCTCCAACTGCTGCTATATGCGGGATGGGCTTAGAAGATTCAGTTGCTCTGATTACTGACGGAAGATTTTCCGGCGGCACCCGCGGACCTTGTATAGGACATATCTCTCCTGAAGCAATAGAAGGCGGAATGATAGCTTTTGTTTTAGAAGGAGATACTATTGAAATAAATTTGCCTGAAAGAAAAATAGAACTTAAAGTTAATGAAAATGAAATTCAAAAAAGGCGTAAAAATTGGAAGCCTAAAGAAGTAAAAATAACAGGGTATCTTTCTCAATATAAAAAGAATGTTTCAAGCGCCAAAGATGGAGCAAGTATAAAATGCTGAAAAAATTAGGGATTATCGGCGGTGGGCAACTCGGAAAGATGCTGACACAGGAAGCAAAACGACTTGGATTTTATGTGACAGTACTTGACCCTACTATGAGATCGCCTGCTGGACAGATTGCCGATGAGCAAATTGTTTCCGATTTTTTTAATGAAAACAAATTGAGGGAAATTGTTTCAAAAAGCGATATTACTACCTATGAAATTGAAAATTGCAACGCTTCCTTTCTTGAAAAACTTTCAGATGAAGGACATTTGATTCATCCCTCTCCTTTTGTTCTTGAAACTATTCAGGATAAATCCAAACAGAAAAAAATATTTGATGAAAACAATATTCCTACTGCAAAATGGAAAAAAATTAATAATAATATTGAAGAAGTTCTTATAGAATTAGGTAAGCCTGCTGTTCAGAAGTCCTGTATCGGAGGATACGACGGCAGAGGGGTATTTATAATCCGAGATAAAAAGGACATAGTTAACGCTATTAAATCCGACTCCTTTATTGAAGAGTTCATTGATTTTGAAAAAGAACTGGCAATAATGGTTGCAAGAGATGCCAATGGAGAGGTTAAATGCCATACTCTTACTGAAATGATTTTTGATAGAAGGGCAAATATTTGCGATATGATAATAGCGCCGGCAAGAGTTAGCAGAGATATTCAGAAAACGGCTGCAGAAATTGCCGAAAGGTGTGTCCAATCTTTTGGCGGAGTAGGTATTTTTGGAGTAGAAATGTTTTTAACAAAAGATGATAAAATTTTAGTAAATGAAATAGCTCCAAGACCTCATAATTCAGGACATTATACTCTTGAAGTATCTTTGACTTCTCAATTTGAGCAGCATATCAGAGCAATAACAGGTCTTCCGCTTGGTTCCGCTAATTTATATAGTCCAGCTGTAATGGTAAATATATTAGGTGAAGAAGGATATAGCGGAATACCTAAATTTATTGGGCTGAAAGAGATGCTGGAAATTGAAGGGGTTAATCTATATATATATGGGAAAAAGACCACAAGTCCATTTAGAAAAATGGGGCATATAACGATAGTGGATGAATGCGTAGAGAACGCAATAAAAAAAGCAAACAAAGTAAAACAAATTGTAAAAGTAAGAAGTTAAAATGAGTAGTGAGTATAAAAAAAAATTATCTCAAAGAGCAAAAAGTTTTGTCGGAACTCTTGAAAAATGCGGAATATCTTCTGAAATTATTGAAAATTCATTTCGTTTGTATAGTGTAAAAATTGCAATTTCAAAAACAAAAGATTGCGGAAAAATTAATTTGTATTATAGCCCAAATAAAAAAACATATAAAATTACTTCGCAGGAGTTAAAAGATAAAACAATATTTCCTTTATTGGAAGAATGCTGGTATCAAATAAGCGGCAGTCAATTAAATATAAAAAATTATAATATATATGTAGACGGTTCTTTTATAAACGGTCGGTGCGGATACGGAGTTGTTATATTAAAAGATAATAAGATTATAAACAAGATTTCAGGAAAGGTGCAGGGAGAACTTGTAAAGAATCACAGGCAGGTTGCCGGTGAGCTTGCGGCGGTAAAAAATGCTTTAAAATGGTGCGTAAAAAATTCTGTTAAAGAAATTTATTTATATTATGATTACGCAGGAATTGAAAAATGGATAACAGGTACATGGCAGGCAAAAAAGAAACTTACCCGCAGTTATGTTGATTTTGTTAAAAACGAAATTTCTAATAAGGTTAAAATACATTTTAAAAAAATTAAATCGCATAGTGGAGATAGATACAATGAATTAGCAGACCGGCTTGCAAAAAATGCGGCGAAAAGCAGTTGATGATTTTATATTGGCATTTTCAAAAAGAAAACCTCTGAGATATGCAAAAATTAAACGATGATACATTAATTGAAGATATTCCATTTGCAGTGGTAGATATTGAAACGACGGGTTTATCTGCCCGGCGTGGCGATAGGATCACTGAAATATGCGTTATCAGAGTAAAAAATAAGAGAGAAGAGAACTGTTTTCAAACGCTTTTAAATCCCGAGCGACCTATTCCGTATGAAGTTTTAGCCATATCGGGCATAACCGATGAGATGGTTAAAGATGCACCGGTATTTGCAGAAGTTGTCAATGAATTTCTTCCGCTTTTTCAAGAGGCTGTTATTGTCTGCCACAATGCTTCTTTTGATATGGGGTTTATAAACGGGCAATTGAAAAATATTGGGCTGCCTGCAATGAATACACCTAAACTTGATACATTAGTTTTAGCAAGAAAATATTTTAATTTTCAGGGAAATTCTCTAAGTAAGATAGCAAATCAACTTGATATTAAGTGTGAAAATGTGCATAGAGCAGAGAGCGATGTCCGCACAACAATAGCGATATTGAATTATTTTATTGAAAAATTAAAGGAAGAATATAATATCAGAACATTTAAAGATTTAAAAAATTTATTGATTGATTTCTGAAAATCTTCCTTTGGGAATAAATTTTTTGCAAAATATATAAAGCCGGAATTTTTTTGGATTTTAAATCTTTGAATTTTCATTTAATCTATACTGTAATGCTTCTTTTATATGAGTTAAATTTATTTTTTCCTCTGCGGAAAGATCGGCAATAGTTCTGGCTACTTTCAGCACTTTGTTGTAACCCCTTACGGATAAACCGTATACATCTACCGCTTGTGATAAAATTTTTTTTATTTCTACGGATACTTCGCAGTGTTTTTTAATAAGTTTTGTTGTGATTTCAGTATTAGAAAAAATATTTTTTTCATTTTTATATCTTTCGGTTTGTATGTTTCTGGCAGAAGTAACTCTTTTTCTTATAGATGCCGAGCTATCTCCTTCTTCTAAATCATCTAAATCATGATACGTAACAGCAGGAACTTCAATGTGCATATCTATTCTGTCCATTATCGGTCCGGAAATTCTATTTTTATATTTTATAACCTGTTGAGGTGTGCAGCTACATTCTCTTTCATAAACCCCGTTAAATCCGCAGGGGCAGGGATTCATTGCTGCAACAAGCATAAATTTAGCGGGGTAAGTTACTTTTTCCATTGCCCGGGATATGGTTATATAACCTTCTTCAAGCGGTTGTCTGATAACTTCTACGACGTTTCTTTTAAATTCAGGAAATTCATCTAAAAATAGTACTCCTCTGTGGGCGAGAGTTATTTCACCCGGCTTTGGTATGCTGCCACCTCCAACAATTGCAATATCGGAAGTAGTATGATGTGGAGCACGGAAAGGTCTTGTAGAAGAAACATCCTTATCTGTTGTAAGGACGCCGATTACCGAATGAATCATTGTAATTTCAATTGCCTCTTGGGTAGTTAGGGGAGGAAGAATAGTCAAAAGCCGTTTAGCCAGCATTGTTTTTCCTGCGCCTGGAGGACCAATCATAAGAATATTGTGTCCGCCTGATGCAGCAACTTCAATAGATCTTCTCGCAAAATACTGCCCTTTAATTTCATTAAAATCAATATCATATTCAGACCGATTTTTGAATTCTTCTTCTACATTTACTTTGACCGGCGGAATTTCAATATCACCGTTTAAGTAAGCAACTGCTTCTTTAATGTTTTTTATAGGAATAATCTCAATTCCATCAACTATTGCCGCTTCTCGGGCATTTAAGGTGGGAAGTAAAAGTTTTTTTAGTGAGTTTTTTTTCAATTTAAAAGCAATTGGAAGTGCGCCATATATTCTTCTTAAATTACCGTCAAGAGATAATTCGCCAACGCATCCGATATTTGCTAACACATCTTTTTTTATAACTCCTGTTGCTTCTAAAACACCAATTGCTATGGGAAAATCAAAAGAAGAACCTTCTTTTTTTACATCAGCAGGAGCCAGGTTTACAGTGATTTTTTTTACAGGAAATTTGTAGCCGGAATTTTTTATTGCTGAAGTAATACGATTTTTGCTTTCATAGACCGCTTTATCGGGAAGTCCGACAGTAGTGTAAGAAGGCATTCCGCTTCTTATATCTACTTCTACTTCTACCTGATATGCCTCTATTCCGAGTATAGAAAAACTTTTTCCTTTACTTATACTCATATTTCATTAGAAGAAAAGGCGTTTTTTATCAGATTGATATAGTCCTTTCCCACTTCAACAACATCAAATCTTATATTTTCTTCTTTGATTTTTTCCTGAACAAGGTATAACCGGGCAAGATTTATTAATCGCAATTTTTTTTTGTAATCAACTGCTTCTTTTGGAAGCCCGAATATTTCGCTTTCTCTATATTTTACTTCCACAAAAGATAGATACTCACCATCTTTTGCTACTATATCTATTTCACCGATGTTTGAACGCCAATTGGTATGTATAATTTTATATCCCTTATTAATGAGAAATGTACATGCTTTTTTTTCAGCAGATTTACCTTTTAAGTAATTACTCAGGGGTTGTAAATGAATAGGGTTTACCCCCTCAATATTGTCTCTTTTCTTTGATTCTCGCAGCTTTGCCGTATCTGGAACGCATATAATATAGTTTTGCGCGTCTTACTTTTCCTCTTCTCAGAATTTTTATGCCTGTTATTAAAGGTGAGTGCATAGGAAATATTTTTTCAACACCAATTCCAAATGAATATTTTCTTACTGTAAATGTTCTGTTTATTCCTTCACCTTTTTTGGATATAATCAATCCTTCAAACGCCTGAACGCGGCTTTTTTCTTTTCCTGTTTTTATTTCTACCCTTACTTCATCTCCGGGATTAAAAATTTCAATATCATTTCTTAATTGTTTTTCTATTAATTTTATCATTACCATGCTCCCTATTTCTAAATTCTTCTATTTTTTTGTGATTGCCTGAAAGCAAAACATCCGGAACCTTTAATCCTCTGAAAACATAAGGTCTGGTATAAATAGGATACCCCTTATCTTCGCTCAAAGATAATTTATTCCCGAGCGCTCCGGGCACCAATCTTGTTACCGCTTCCGTTATCATCAATGCCGGAATTTCGCCGCCGGAGACAATAAAATTGCCGACGGATATTATTTTATCAATAAATTTTTTTATTCTAAAATCAATTCCTGTATATCTTCCGCAAATTAAAGTTATGTTTTTTCCCGTTAAGGATATTGCTGTTTTTTGGGAGAATAGTTCGCCTTTTGGGGAAAGCAGAATTTTGATTCCCGGTTCCTTAATGCTCTCAATTGCCCCGACAACCGCGTCAACACCCATTACCATTCCCGGACCGCCTCCATAGGGAATATCATCAACTTTTCTATGTTTATTTAGAGAAAAATCTCGTATATCAATAATATTAAATATTATCAGCCCCTTATCGGATGCTCTGTTTAATATCCCCACACTAATATAAGATTTTACCTGTTCAGGAAATATTGTAAGAATATTTATGAAAATTCCTTCACTGCGCATTATGAAAATCCATTCTCTAAAAAAAGAAAGGGAATATTTATTTCTTAATTGTTTGGCTCTACTATTTCAACAGAAACACGCTTACCCTTCTTTACAGCGGAAGCATTTACTAAAGTTCTTATTGCTTTTATTGTTCTTCCTTGTTTTCCTATCACTTTTCCGACATCTTTGGCGTTAGTAGAAATTTCAATTATTGTTGTCTGTTCACCTTCAACTTCTCTAACACTCACTTCTTCCGGATAATCCACTATACTTTTTACAATTTGAACTATAATATCTTTCATTTTTCCCTCCTAGTCAACTACAGAAAGAATTTATTTAGAAGCGTCGTTATCTTGTTTTTCAGCGGTATTCTTTTGGGCTGAAATATTCTTAAGTTTTTTAACTAAAGAACTGACAGTATCAGACATCTGAGCTCCATTTTGAATCCATTTGTCAATGTTTTCAAAATCAATTACCGCATTAGGAAAATCGTCCTGAGGATGATAATGACCAAGCACTTCTAATACGCGCCCATCTCTTTTCTTTCTTGAATCCACAGATACAATTCTGAAATGAGGGTCTTTATGTCTTCCTGTTCTTTTTAATCTTATTTTTACACTCATAATAAACTTAGTATAGTTATTAAATTATAAATGTCAAATTGTAAGCCTTATTCAGTTTCAACCACTAATCTTGAGAAGTTCTGTAAGTTTCTTTTTATTAAAACCTGTTACTATTTCTCCATCCACATCAATTACCGGAACACCCATCTGTCCACTTTTGTCTATCATTTTCTGAGCGGCATCTTTATCAGAAGAAACATCTATTTCTTCATAAGCAATGTCATTTTCTTTCAGAAAATTTTTGACCATATTACAATAAGGACAGGTTGGTGTTGAATAAACTGTTACATTCATAATATCTCCTCTTTTCTACCCCCTATACTTTTTCTTAAACCATAGGAACCCGCCAGTCCGATAATAATTAATAAAAAATACCATGCAGCTGTTCCCGCATCATCGGGTAAAATATTTTCTGCATTGAAAATAGAGATTTCTGTTTTATCTACATTCATCAATTCAGCATAATTTTTAAATGGCCACAATACGACAAGCGATCCCAATACCATTCCTATAAGAAAATAAAGCGTTTTATTACGAAATCTTACAAGTAAAAACTTCATCGCACGGACAAATAAAACCATCCCTACTACACAGCCCAGCCCAAATACAACAAGAACGATGAAAGAATCCATATTAAAAGTAGCGGTAAATGATTTTATATTTGAAATAATTTGCTGATAGACCCCCATTATAAGAAGAATAAAAGAACCGCTAATACCGGGCAGAATCATTGCCGAAACAGCAAGAACGCCGCTTAAAAAAAGAACAGGAAACGCTGCACCCTGAGACAGGGAGACAAAAGTTCTGAAAAAATATATAAAAAGCACAATCGATATCCCGGGCAGAATATAAATAAAATTCCGAATTCCTTTATTCTCTATCATTTTATAAGGAACGGCTATTGACGGCGCTATTAATCCGATAAAAAATGATAGTGTTAACCCGGGATGATTAATTAAAAGATACTCCATAATCCATGATAGAGCAGCAATAGAAAGAAGAGCCCCTGCAATTATTACCGATAGAAATATTCCGTCGTTTTTCTTAAACTCTTCAAAAAATCTTTTCGGATGAATAATCAGAATGAGCAATTTTCCATCTATTTTTCCTATGGACTGAATTAATCTGTCGTATATACCAAGTATGAGAGCAAATGTGCCGCCGCTTACACCCGGGATTATATTAGCTATGCCTATAAGCATACCTTTTGTAAAATTTCTTATCATTTTTACATTTTATATAAATTTTTCTTTTTTTTCAAATTTTAGTTTTGCCGCATA
>CAZPHG010000029.1:0-8604 GCA_964586585.1 uncultured bacterium
GAAAAGATAGAGTAGGGCAGATAGCAACTTTTTCAACTCTTTTAGCAAAAGGCGCTGTCCGGGATGTCGGAAGAGTTTTAGGTATAAATTATAGCGAAGTTGACAAAATTGCTAAACTAATTCCCGGCGATTCAACTATTTTTCGGGCAATAGAAGATATAAGCGAACTAAAATCTATTTATAATTCTGACGATAGGATAAAACAGATGTTAGATATTGCCCGCAATTTGGAGGGCTGTATCCGCCAGCCGAGTCTTCACGCAGCCGGTGTAATAATTACACCCGATAAACTTTCAATGTTTGTTCCAAGAGGTGTATCAACCGATAACAGAAACATAACTCAATATGGTGGAGACGACCTTGTTGAATTAGGATTATTAAAAATGGATTTCTTAGGGCTTAAAGCGCTTACAGTAATTAAAAAAGCAGTTGAAAATATTGAAAAATCCAAAGGTATCCATTTAGATATTGAAAAAATTGGACTTGATGACAAAAAAACATTTGAATTAATAAGCGCGGCATGGACATCAGGAGTATTTCAATTAGAGAGCAGTGGATTTCAGGATCTTTTGAGAAAAGTGAAAATTTTCAGATTTGAAGATATAATCGCTTTGATTGCTCTTTATAGACCGGGTCCGATGGAGAGCGGAATGACAGGAGATTATATAGCCCGTTCTAATGACACGAGTAAAATTTCTTATCCGCATCCTTTACTTAAAGATACTTTAAGAGAAACATATGGAGTAGTAATTTATCAGGAACAGGTAATGCATATTGCAAGATGTCTTGCAGGATTCTCGCCGGCGCAAGCTGATGATATGCGCAAATCTATGTCAAAGAAAAATCCGCAGGCGTTGGAAATAATGGAAAATGATTTTATAAAAGGCGCTTTAGAAAATAAAATTCAGGAGAAAAAAGCGCGCAAGATATTTAATACGCTTTCTAAATTCGGCGCTTATGGATTCAATAAAAGTCATTCAGCAGCGTACGCAGTACTTTCATATCAAACTGCGTATCTTAAAGCAAATTTTTCTTCCCAATATATGAGCGCATTGCTTAGCTGCGAAATGGATAAAACCGAAAAGATAAGCAACTATATTGCCGAGTGTAAACGAATGGATATTAAAATAGATAAACCGGATATAGCGAAATCAGAATTAGATTTTACAATAGGAAAAGAAGATGAAATAATATATGGACTTAAGGCAATAAAAAATATAGGAGAGGTTGCAATAAACTTAATACTTAATGTCCGAAAAAATGATGGCCCGTTTAAATCTTTTTATGATTTTTGCGTCCGAGTGGATTTGCAGAAAATTAATAAGCGGGTAATAGAAAGTTTAATTAAAGCAGGTGCTTTTGACGGTTTTGGAAAAAGCCGCCGCGCTCTTTTTAACGCAGTAGATACCGCTATATCCAAAGCAGCTGCCTATCAAAAAGATATGCAATCAGGGCAAACATCATTTTTTGAATTAATAGATGAAGGTACTACACCTGAAATTAAAATAGAAGATACGCGGGAATGGCATGAAAATGAATTACTAACTTATGAAAAAGAAGTATTGGGTTTCTTTTTTTCAGGTCATCCGCTTGCTAAATACGCAGAAGAATTAGAAAATCTTACTACCGGCAATATAAAGCATATAAAAGAAAATATTTCTCTCGGACAGGATATAACTATCGGCGGCATAATAAAGCATAAAAAAGTTTTTAAGACACAAAAGGGCGATATGATGCTTGTGTTTATTCTTGAAGATTTAACTGATACTGTAGAAACAATAGTGTTTCCATCAACTTATACAACTGAACTTGCAACAAAAGTCAATGAAGATGATATGATAGTTGTAATGGGAAAATTTAATGAAAGGCGTGGAAATATTCAAGTTGTAGCAAAACGAATTATTCCTTTTGAAGAAGCAAAGACATTACTCATCAAAAAAATAAAAATGAGGTTGAAATCTAAAACTGCTACAAGCAGTGAAATTGAAACAATAAAAAAGATTGTAGATAAATATCCGGGAAATGTATCAGTTGAATTTGAAGTTGAGACAAAGAAATTCGGTATCGTAAAAGTATCGACAAATGTCAGAATTAGAATCAGCGATTCATTATTAGAGGATTTGTATAGTGTTATAGGTAAGGAGTTCATAACGCTTGCAGCATAAGAAAGATAATAACGAGTTGGAGAGGTAGGAGTTAGGCGTTGAAGAGTTGTAGTTGCCCAATTTATTTGGCAGTGTATTTATGAAATTTTTTTAATGTATAGGAGGAAATGCAATGATTATGATGAAAAGGTCAACCAAAAGAATACTGTCTGTTTTATTAATAACAGCTGTGGTTGTTATTTTAATATGGGGAATAAAATATCGGTTTCATGCACCGTCAATAACCGAGCAAACTTTGCTTACCTATATTCCTGGAGAACTCTCTAAAAAACAACAGCTGATTGGTGTTATAGGAATAAATAATTTTGAAGATATTTATAAAAATATAGCGAAATCAAATTTTTTTACTTCTTTTAGTAAAAGCGGTATTTATGAAAGAATGTTAGAATTAAAGTTTGCCGAAGTGACTGAAACTGATATAAATTTGATTATGGATGTAATAGGACAGGAATTAATTATCGCCGCTTATGATTCCACAGGCAGAGAACATTCTGCTGATATTCCTCATTTTGTTATGCTTTCTAAAATAAATGACCCAATGGGTATAAAAAATCTTATTCATCAGATATTAAAGAAAGATGAGGCAACTGTTGTTACTCATCTGGGTGTGGATATAGATATTTTTGGAGAATTTGGATTTTATAGTATCTTGAACGGAATATTTATTGCTGGTAATTCAATGGAATTGATAAAGTCGGTTATTGATATAAAAAAGAATGTTTCTATAATAGGAAACTTTCATTATTTTTATCCATGGGTGGAAGAAAAAATGGATTTAAAATCTGATGCTTTTATATGGACTTCAAGGGATAATATTCTTGAATGGACACGGCGTGTAATACCTGAAAAATTCAATATAATAAATTTCACCAAACATCCAATCTCTCATACATATAAGGAGTTTTTTATAGATAAAGGTATATATTCAAAAACATACCATAAACTTACAGAAAAAGTAGAAGTTTTGGATCCTTCCTCAGCTTTTTCGCTTTCATTTATTCCGACTTCTTCGATAGTAGCAGGTATAGCAGTTGGAGTTAATTTAATGGAAGCATGGCAGCGAATTTCAGATAGCGGATTTGCCGAACTACTTTCCGCACAAGCTGTAAATTTTGAAAGAGATGTTTTTCCTGAATTTAAAGGGGAGTTTGGTTATGCAATATTAGGTCCGACTATTGATACGATTGAATCAATATTTCCTTCAATAATTATATATGGAGAAGTGAAAAATAAAGGAAGTGCTGAAAGAATTTCTGTAATGATAGAAAATATATTGCAAGTGGATATGAAAGAAGAAAATCATTTAGGTATATCATTTAAAAGCATGCGGATTCCGCTGCTTTTAGGTCAGATGATTGAAATGTCCGTACTACCGCTGAAAATGAAAGGTAGAAATTTTATTGTTATAGCGACTTCCAGGGAAGCTGTTAAAAATATAATAGATATTTCAAAAGGCAAGGCGGAAAGTTTGAAACAATTTTCTTCTTTTCGGGAATTAGCAAAATATTTTCCTAAAAATTATTCATTTCTTTTTTACGCAGATATTAATGTTCTCGTGGCAACTGTTGGAGTTTTTGCCGCAACCCTTACAGGAAGAACAGAGTTAAGAAATTTTTTTGAAACAAATCCTTTTTTATGGGTTGGACCTTCCGGCAGAGCAGGTTATTATTCTGAAGATTTTCTAATTTTTTATTCATATATTCCGATACAGGATTTAGAAGAAGAAAATTGGAATAATATTTTCAAAAGTTTGAAAAATTTGCTACCTTGAAATTTAAAAAAATAATTATCGGGTTATGTTTGCTTATTAATTTTAATTGTAATGCAGTTGCATTAGGCAGAAGAATGCCTGAAACAATAATAAAAGTCGGTATTCTATCGGAACAAAGAAGTATTAATATTAGAAGCTACGGAAAATCTATCGCAGTAGATTTAAACTTGTCAAAAAGAATAAAACTATCACCTGCTAAAGGATATTTAATCACTCCATATAACGGAGGAATTAAGATAGGAGAACATTTTCTTTCTTCTCGGGTAAGATTTGTGTCAAAAGATAAGAAAGAATTAATAAGATTTAACGGCAGAAGATACAGAGGTACAATTATAGTAAAAAATAAAAATGATACTCTTACGATGATAAATGAATTAGGCATTGATGGGTATCTTTTTGGAGTGTTGCCTATGGAGGTTTCGCCTTCCTGGCCGATTGAATCTCTGAAAGCTCAGGCAATTGTATCAAGGACATATGCGATAAATAATATGGGTAAATTTAAAAGCAGGGGATATGATCTTTCGTCTGATATATTTTCTCAGGTATATAGAGGAATGGAAGTGGAAGATCCGCGTTCAAACAGGGCGGTCAAAGAAACGGTAGGCAAAGTTCTCACATATAATAGGCAAATCACAAAGGCATATTTTTTTTCAAATTGCGGCGGCGTAACTTCTGATGTCCGAAATGTATGGGGCAACCCTATTAAACATATGCAAGGTGTTATATGTCCGTATTGTAAGCCCTCGCCGCGATACCATTGGGAACAGCATATCTCACCGCAGTTTCTCAAAGATAAGTTAAATGCCGCAGGGCATTCAGTAGGAGATATAAAAGATATAAGATTTCTATCCAGAACAAAATCCGGCAGGGTAGGTGATATGAAGATAATACATTCGGCTGGAAAGTTAAAGGTAACAGGACATCGTTTCAGGATGGCGGTCAGTCCGAACATAATTAAAAGCACATTAATGATGCTTGATCGTAGTAAGGAGAATTTTCACTTTTATGGACGCGGTTGGGGACATGGTGTCGGAATGTGCCAGTGGGGTGCAAAAGGGTTGGCGGAAAGAGGAAAGTCATATGAGTATATTTTAAGATTTTATTTTCCCGGCACAAGAGTCAGAAAATGGAGATACTAGCAGAAAGTTGAGACTTGTAGTTGCCAAATAAATTGGGAAACTACAAGTCCGCACCGAAGGTGCGTTAATTTATGTTCAAAATAGTAGAAAAATCATCGGAAAATGCAAGTCGTGTTGGCATAATTGATACTGCTCACGGAAGTTTTGAGACACCGGTATTTATGGTTGTTGGCACTCAGGGAACAGTAAAGGGGCTAACGCCGAAGATGGTGAAAGATTGCGGATGCCGGATATTATTAGCAAATAATTATCATTTAAATTTAAGACCCGGAATTGATGTCATAAAAGACGCTGGCGGACTTCATAAATTTATGGCTTGGGATGGACCTATATTAACAGATTCAGGCGGTTATCAGGTATTTAGCTTAACCGATCTTGTAAAAATAAATAAAGATGGAGTAGAGTTTGCCTCGCCTATTGATGGTTCTAAAAGATTTTTTACCCCTGAATTGGTTATAAAAACGCAAAATATTATTGGGTCTGATATAATGATGGTTCTTGATGAGTGTATAGCATATCCGCACAGCCACCTTGAAGCGGAAAAAGCAATGAAGAGAACTTTTTTGTGGGCTGAAAGAAGTATAAATGAATTTAGCAATTTAGATGGAATATCTTTGACAACAGGAAAACGGCAGCATCTTTTTGGCATTATTCAAGGTGGTTCTTTTAAAGATTTAAGAGAAGAATCGGCAAAAAAGACTATTAAACTTGATTTTGATGGTTATGCCATAGGCGGCGTTAGTGTAGGCGAGCCGAGAGAAAATGTCCGGGAAATGATTAAATTTACAGCAGGCTTTATTCCTGAAAAAAAACCAAGATATGTAATGGGGTTAGGAGATCCTGCAAATTTAATATATGCAGTGGAAGAAGGCATTGATATGTTTGACTGTGTTATCCCTACCAGGCACGGCAGGAACGGGTGGCTTTATACATCAAAAGGAGTCATTGTTATAAGAAATGCGCCGTTTAAGGAAGATTTTGCTAATGTTGACCCTGAATGTAGTTGTTATACCTGTTCAAATTTTACAAGGGCATATCTGCATCATCTCTTTAGAAGCAAAGAAATATTAGGTTCAATTTTAAATACTTTACATAATTTAAATTTTATGGTAGAATTAACAATTAAAATGAGAAAAGCAATCAGGCAGGGTAAGTTTAGTCAATTAAAAAAAGAAATTTTAAAATATTATGGTAATTAAAATTGGTTTTTCTTGACATCCAATAGTTTTTTATGCTAAAATAAAAAAAATATGAATGATAAATTTTTAACCGATAATAGATGGTGAGATAAAAACTGTTCGGGCGCTTAGCCGGGCAAAAAATTAAGAGGTAAAAAGAGTACAGATGCCTGAAAAATGATGGCTCGTGAAAAAAATGAAAGGAAGTGAAAAATGATTGATATGTTATATGCTATGGGGCAGGCACCTGCGCAGGGAGAACAAGCAGCATCACCGATTGTCGGAATGATGCCGATAATACTGATTTTTTTTGTATTTTATTTTCTTTTGATTCGTCCGCAGAGAAAACAGGCGAAGGTTCACCAGGAAATGATAAATAATGTAAAAAAGGGTGCAGAAATTGTGACTAATGGCGGTATTCACGGAAAGATTATTTCATTAAAAGGAAAAGAAATAGAAGTTGAGATAGCGCCTAATACAAAAATTTTATTAAATAAACAATCGATATCTATAGTAAAAAATAGTGAGTTAGTCGTAACAGGAAAAAAATAAAAGAATATTATGAAAAAAGCAACACAGTGGAATATAACTATAACCATCATATTGCTTGCAACTTCATTATGGCTTTTATATCCGACATATAAATTCTACTCTATGTCTCCCGCCGAAAGGGAAAGGTTGCATAGAATAGATGATCCTATATTGGAACGGATACTTAGATTAGGACTGGATTTGCAGGGTGGTATGCATCTCACATTAGAAGTGGATCTTGAACGGCTTCCTCCTGAAATAGAAAAAGCGGAAGCAATGGATAGAGCGTTGGAAGTTATAAGAAACAGGGTTGACCAGTTTGGAGTATCGGAGCCGTTAATAGTCAAGCAGGGCGATAGATGGATAGTGGTTCAGCTGCCGGGAGTAAGTGACACTCAAAGGGCGCTGGATTTGATAGGAAAAACAGCGCTTCTTGAATTTAGATTAGTAAATGCTGGAGACATACCTTCGGAAGAAGATATGCCTGATGATTTAGAAGTACTTTCCGATAGAGATGGCAGAAGGTATCTTGTTAGAAAGGAAGCAGAATTGACAGGCGCTTCACTGAAAACGGCAAGAGTAGGTATGGGCGGCGACTTTAACCGTCCCAATATTTCTTTTGTAATGAAACCTGAAGCGTCGAAAAAATTTGAACAAATTACTGGCAGTAATATAAACAGACAACTTGCCATAGTTCTTGATGATGTTGTTCAGAGCGCACCTGTTATAAGGTCAAGAATTGCCGGCGGAGCGGGAATAATTGAAGGTAATTTTACTTTGCAGACAGCAAGGGATCTTGCGATAGTGTTGAGAGCCGGCGCTCTCCCAGCACCTGTAAATATAATAGAAAACAGAACAGTAGGTCCTACACTTGGCAGGGATTCTATAAGAGCCGGAATAAAAGCAATGGGGCTGGGGTTTATATTAGTGCTTGTATTTATGGTAGTTTACTATAAGAAATCCGGTATTATTGCAAATATTGCGTTGGTGATGAATATAATATTTTTAATGGGCATTATGGCTTATTTTCAATTTACATTAACTCTTCCCGGCATTGCCGGAATAATACTGATTATAGGTATGGCGGTGGATGCAAATGTACTGATATTTGAAAGAATAAGGGAAGAACTGAAAGCAGGCAAGACCCCGCGTGTGGCTATAGATGCAGGTTTCAAAAAAGCTGTTAAAACAATTTTGGACGCCAATATAACCACGCTTGTTGCAGCTGTTTTTCTCTTTCAATTCGGAACAGGTCCTATTAGAGGGTTTGCGATTACTCTTTTTATAGGAATAATGGCGTCAATGTTCACGGCTATTGTTGTTACAAAAACCATATTTGATATAATTACACAAGATAGAAATGTGGGAAAGTTGAGTATATAAAATGCAATTTTTAAAAAATACAAAAATAAATTTCTTAAATAAAAGAAAACCGGCGTTTATCATTTCTGGAATATTTTTAGCGCTATCTATAGGATTTCTTTTTATAAATAATCCAAAATGGGGCATAGATTTTACCGGCGGCGAACTTCTTCATTTGCGATTTGATCAGCCGCCATCAGTAGGAGAACTTCGTATTATTTTAGATAAAAGCGGTATTCCTGATAGTTCTATTCAGAGGTTTCCAAAATCAGGGGTTATAATTATAAGAATGAGCGGCGGCGAGGCAGCCGGGGAAGTTTCTGAAAACATTAAGAAGGCAATAAGCGTCGGATTACCGGGTAGTGAATTTGAAATTTTAAGAAGCGAGATGGTAGGTCCTGCAGTAGGAGATTTTATTAAAGAAAGAGCGGTAAAAGCATTTCTTTTTGCATTTTTCG
>CAZPHG010000030.1:0-3891 GCA_964586585.1 uncultured bacterium
CGTTTTTAAATTTGTAGCTGGAGCGTGCTATCGGCGTAAATATCCTGCGGTCTTTGTGATACCCATTCTTTACTACCCGCTGATTCCCATCAGCATCTTTTAGACACTTATACTTTTCTATATGTCCTTCAATCTCCGCTTGTACCGCTAACTTTAACAACTCTTCAGCACCCTCTCGTAAAATCTCATTTAACGATTTCTCACCCAAATCCCCCAACTTCCAAATTGGACTTTTTTCTTTTTTTTTGCTACGCTTACTCATGGCGTATAACTCCTTTTTTTGTTTAAATAATTAGAGTAATCGCCGCTTAACTTATTTTGTCAAATACACAACTTTTTATTATATCTCTTTTAATTGCTTCTCTCAATTCACTTTTTCTCCATGCCTCTAACAACATCAAAGAATTAAGAGTAACTACCGATTTACAGCTATTTTCAGATATTAAAGCAATACATTTATTTATTATCTGTTTTTTTGAAAGAGCTGAAACATTCAGGGTTGCCACATTATACATTACCTGCCGTTCCTACTGAAGTTAATTTTACAGAAATCATTTTAGATACCCCGAATTCCTCCATCGTTATTCCGTAAAAAGTATCGCACATTTTCATCGTTTGTTTATTATGAGTTACTATTATAAACTGGGTTGTATCTGTATAGTCGCCAAGCATTCTTAAAAATCTGCGTAAATTTGTATCGTCAAGCGCTGAATCCACTTCATCAAGTATACAGAACGGAGTGGGTTTTACTTCATATATGGCAAACATAAGAGCTATGGCACAGAGAGCGCTTTCACCGCCTGATATCAGTTTAAGAGAAATTGCCGCCTTTCCTGCGGGACGGGCGCTTATATCTATTCCGCTTTCTAATATATTATCCGGCTCTGTCAGTAGAAGCTTCGCATCGCCACCTTCAAACAGTTTCGTAAAAATATTCTTAAAATTTTCATTTATCTTATTAAAAGTATCAAAAAATCTGCCACGTGTATCTTTATTTATCTTTCTTATTATGCTTCTTATATTTCTATCCGCCTCTTCAATATCGTCAACATGCTTTTTAATAAAATCAAACCGTTCTGATTCCTTTTTAAATTCTTCAGGCGCTTCAAGATTTACAGAACCGATATTTTTAAGTTTTTCCTTTAAAGTTATAATGTCTTTTTCATCAATGCTTTCTTTTTGATAATTCTTCAATGCTTCGGAAAGAACTATATTCATATCTTCTTTTAATCTTATCTTTATGCTGTTAATTCTTTCTTTAAGCCGTTCTTCGTTCTGCTTTCCGTCAGCAACCTTACTTTTTAAATCATCAAGGTTTTGAGAGATTTTTTTTATCTCCTCATTAAGTAATTTTAGTTTATTGACAATAGATGCCTTCTTCTCTTCTGTCTCTCCTATTTCAGATAATAAATTTTTACGAATCTTTTTAATATTTTCTATTTCTTTTGTGTCCTGCTCATATTTTTTTTCCTGACGGGTTCTATCTGACTTAAGATTACCTATTAATTCTTCTAACGAAAAATTCTCTTTTGTCAATCTTTCTTTTTCATTTAGAAACCTGCCGATATCTTCTATTTTTGAACCGACAACTTCGTCTAATACTATTTTTCTTGCTTTTAATTCCGTAATCTCTATGCTGTTTTTTTCGCTTAATAATTGATTTTCGCTTAAATTTTCTTTCAAATTAATTAATTCGCTCTCTGTTTTTTTGAGCTCTTTATTAATATGAGCCATTTTTGAAACAAAAATATTTTCATTTTCAATGTTTTTAAATTCTTCGTTAATTGTTTTGAGCTCATTTTCAAGAAATTTCATTTTTCCTGTTAATTGTCCCGATTGCTCCCCTAAATTTGAAAGTTCATTCAGTAAAACTCCCTTTTCAAGATTTAATTTATTAATTTTTCTAATTAGAATTTCTTTTTCTAATTTTAATTTTTCAGATGTAGATTCGCTTTTGTGAAGATTATTTTTTATATTTTCTATATTCTTTTCCAGCCCTAAAACACGCTGTCTTTGAGGCGGATTCTCACCGCCTCCGGTTATGATGCAGTCATCTAACCATATTAAATCGTTTTCTATTTTCAAAGTTTTTACAAGATATAATAAAACCATCTTAAACTCTTTGCCGATAGTATCGGGAAAACTGTATTTTTTAGAAATATCTTTCAGTTTTAAAAAATCTTTTACTATAAAGGTAAGCGGTGGCAGATTTTTTTCTTTTAGAAAGGTAATTGCCTTTTCAGCGGCAAAACGGTTGTCAGCAAGCATCCAGCCGGACTTCTCACCAAGAATATTAAGTATACTTTGCACTTCGTTATTAGTTAAATTCTTTTCTAAAATTGATAACACAGTCCCTTGAATTCCGTTAATTTTAGAGGCTGCTAATTTTTCTATACTTATAAGTTCAGGCAGATATTTTTTAGAAGCGTCAAACTCGCTCTTTTTTGCGTGATATGAAGCAATCAGCGTTTCTCTTTCTTTTTCCGCAGATTGAATTTCTATATTTAAATTTTTAAGTTTTTCCCTGAGTTCTTCCTCGTTATCGGAAAAATCTTTTATTTTTTCGTTAGAAGATTTCATTAAATCTGTTTTTTTCTTGAATTCTACTTTAAGTTCGGCATAATCTGAATTAAATCTCTCTTTTTTTGCTTTTAATCCTTGGACTTTTACTTCTGAAAATTCTTTTTTGTGCTTTAATTGTATTTCATTTTCTTTATATCCGAAAAGAGTTTTTTCGGATTCGATAATTTTATTTTTTAAAGAGATACTTTGCTCTAAAATTTTTTCCTGTTTTTCTTCTCGTTCTTTTAAATTACTTTGGACATTGCTATACTCTTCTTCCGCTTTTTTATCTTGCGTTTTTTCCATTTTGACGATTTTATCTGAAAAATTTTTAATATTATCTTTGTTATACTCATAATTATTTTTTGTTCTGAGTATTTCATCGTTTAACCGCTTGCGGGAAGTATCAAAATTTTCAATGCTGTTTTTTAAAATATCAGCATCGCTTTCTGTTTTATAAGCGTTACGGGAAGCAGACAGAATTTTTTCTTCTATTTGAGTTTTCTTTTCTTCTAATCCGGAAACTTCAGCCAAAAGCACATTCTTTGCAGAAGTTAATTTTACGACTTTATCTTCATCCGCAGAAATTGTTTTAAATTTGCCTTCCAAAAATTCTTTTATATTGCAATAGTCCTGACAGAGACGGCTCACTTCAAGGTGATTTAATTCTTTTTTGAACTCCTTATATTTGTTGGCTCTATAAGATTGCCTTTTAAGACGCCTTATATTTTTAAACACTTCTGCCATTATATTTTTAATTTCATTTAATTCGCTTTTTATTCTGTCCAGCCGCCGTTCGGATTCAAGTTTTCTTTCACTGAATTTTCTTATACCTGCCGCCTCTTCTATTATTCCTCTTCTTTCAAGAGGCGAACTTTCTAATATAAAACGGACATTATCCTGCTCCATTATAGAATATGACCGGGTACCTATTCCCGTATCAAGAAAAAGTTCTTTTATATCTTTCAAGCGGCAAGGAGTTCTGTTTATATAGTATTCACTTTCGCCTGAACGATATAACTTTCTCATAATTGTTACTTCATCATAAGCCGTCATCAAAATATCTTTTGAATTGTCAAGCGTTAATTCCACATAGGCAAGTCCTACGGGTTTTCGCGTTTTTGAACCTTTGAATATCATATCCTGCATTTCGTTTCCGCGTAGCCGCCCTGCACTCTGTTCGCCTAAAACCCAGTTGACCGCATCAAGCAGATTTGATTTTCCGCATCCGTTCGGACCCACAATAGCAGTCAGCCCGCTGCTGAAATCAAAAACTATTTCATCGGCAAATGATTTAAATCCAAATATTTTTATTTTTTTAAGATACAT
>CAZPHG010000030.1:3991-8579 GCA_964586585.1 uncultured bacterium
CTATTTCATCGGCAAATGATTTAAATCCAAATATTTTTATTTTTTTAAGATACATTATACCTTTCTGCCTCAGAAAAAATACAGCCGCAATATTTTTGCCTGTAAAGCGATAATCTTTTTGACTCTAATATCCCTTCGTTCCATCCAGTTCTAAAATCTTTGTAAAGAAATTTTACTTCAAACTCTCTGCCTAATTCTTCCCCTAAACGGCTGATTTCAGAATGATTCTGATATATACTATAAAGTAATGTGCTTGTAAAGAAAGCATATCCTAATTTTTTCGCGGTTTCAGCAGTTATCTTTAATCTCATTTCATAGCATTTTTTACAGCGTGAATCTTTTGAAAAATCTTTTATCAATTTAAACCATTTTTTCGGCTCAAATTCCTTTTCTATTATATCTAATTTTCCTTTGCTATACTCCTGCAGCGTCATTTTTCTTTTTTGATATTCAGTATAGATATGTATATTAGAATTACTCCATAAACCGGTAATTTCAAATCCATCTTTTTTTAATATTCTTAACGGCTCACAGAGACATGGTGCGCAGCATATATGAATTAATAATTTTTGAGAATCCATTACAATATCTGTTCCAATAAATTAATCACAGAGACATGGCGCGCAGCATATATGAATCAGTAATTTTTTTGAATCCATTAAACTTCCGTTTCTGTGGGTAGAGAAATTTTTAAATTCAATTCAAGCGCATCTCTTACCTGATAAAAATTATCAACTTTATCAAATTTATGTAAACCATCTTTCGACTGAAACGGTTCTAATTTTGTCTGCATTAATTAACTTTTAAATGACTATCCTTTAGCCCACCTCACTTGGAATTTCAGATAATGTTTCGAATGTTCTGACAGCGATATCCTAAAGTAATTTGTCGAATTCATTCTAATGTTTCAACGAATATATTTTTTTCATTCTGGACTTCAGACATTGTTCTAACTCCTTATCATCAATATTTGGATTTTTAAATTTAAGTCCTGCTTTCATAGATTCAATTTGACCACTAATCAATTGAACCATTAATAAGAATCTATCCGAAGGACATTTTTTCTTAAGTAAATTTAATTGTTGTATTTCAGAATGCGTCAAGTACATTGCTGATATCCTCTCTCAAAGTATTAAAAATTTGCCTTTTTTCATATTGTTCTATTTTATTAAAAGAGTTCCTGATTTTTAGAGGTTCCTGTTTTGTCAAGGTGTTTATATGCTAATGGTGCCGCCTTTCTGCCTGAAGACGTTCTCACTAAAAATCCTGACTGTATTAAATACGGCTCATATATATCGGATATAGTGTCTTCTTCTTCGCCTATTGCCACTGCAATAGAACCTAAACCCACTGGTCCGCCTGAAAACTTATCTATTATGGTAATTAATATTTTGCGGTCCATATCATCAAGTCCTTTTTCATCGACTTCAAGCATTTTAAGCGCGCTTTTTGCAATATCTTTATTAATGTCTCCGTCTCCTTTTACCTGAGCGTAATCTCTTACCCGCCGCAAAAGACGATTTGCTACACGCGGCGTGCCGCGGCTTCTTTTTGCCATTTCAACTGCGCCTTCTTCAGTTATCTTCACATCTAAAATAGCGGAAGATCTTATTATAATTTGTTTAATTTCATCTTCATTATAAAAATTTAATCTTTCCAGTATTCCGAAACGGTCTCTCATTGCGCCGGTTAAAAATCCTGCCCTTGTAGTTGCACCTATCAATGTAAAATGAGGCAATTCAAGTTTTATGCTTCTGGCAGAAGGACCTTCTCCTACTATTATATCTAAATGAAAATTCTGCATTGCAGGATAAAGTGACTCTTCAACAACTTTATTCAAACGATGTATTTCATCTATAAAAAATACGGAATTAGGTGATAAATTGGTAAGCAGAGCGGCAAGATCTCCGGGTTTTTCAAGTGCAGGTCCTGATGTTTCTCTGATTTCAGCACCCATAGAAGCAGCCATTATATGCGCAAGCGTTGTCTTGCCAAGTCCCGGCGGACCGTAAAAAAGCGAATGGTCAAGCGGTTCATTTCTTTTTTTAGCCGCTTCTACAAAAATGAAAAGTTTATCTTTCATTTTCTGCTGCCCTATAAATTCATTAAAATTTTTTGGTCTTAACGCAAGGTCAACACTTATTTCTTTTACATCTTCTATTTCAGGTGAAGTAATATTTTTATCCATGTTTTTTTAATGCTTTTCTTATAATATCGGCGGCGCTATCGGTATCTTGAACTTTATCTGTTATAGAACTTAAAATTTCCTTTGCTTCATTAGTTTTAAAACCTAAATTTAATAGTCCGCTCAGCGCGTCTTCAATTTTATTTCTGTCAATGTGAGCGTCAATAGAAACTTCTGTAAAATCCGTCATTTTATCACCTATATCAATTAATAGCCGTTCCGCTGTTTTTTTACCGATACCTTTTAAAGAAGAAAGGAGCATAATGTCTTTATTGATTACCGCTCTTATAAATTTTTGTGGCTCTATCGTTGACAATATATTGACCGCTTTACTGGGTCCGATACCACTAATGCTTATTAAGGTTTCAAAAAGTTTTTTTTCCATTAATGAAAAAAATCCGTACAATTCTTCCCTGTCTTCTTTTATATAATGATAAGTGTAGAGAAAAACTTCATCCTGCAGCTCGGGCAATTTGTCATAAGTTGCCGTAGTTATGATTAAGCGGTAACCCATTCCTGAATTTTCCACTATTATCATTTCCCTATTTTTATATTTAAGCAATCCTTTTATATAGACATACATACAGCTAACCGGATTGCTCTCTCAATTTATTTACGATTCTTGAATTAGTGTGACATATTGCCGCCGCCAACGCATCGGCTGCGTGATCGGAAAAATCCTCCCGCATATTTAAAAATTGTTTTACCATAAACATCACCTGTTTTTTTTCTGCTTTTCCGTATCCGACAACTGCCTGTTTTATTTCAAGCGGAGTATATTCGCTTATTTTAATATCTGAATGATTTAAAGCAAGTAATACTACACCACGCGCCTGGGCAACATCAATAGCTGTTTTTTTGTTAGCGGCAAAAAATATTTTTTCAACTGCTGCTTCTTTCGGTTTAAATTTTTCGTTTAATTTGCAAATTTCCTTATATATTTTATCAAGACGGCAGGCAAAAGAATATTTTTTTTTCGTAGTTATACAACCAAATTCCTTTAATGCAATTTTATTTCTATCGGAAACTACAATCACTCCCCAACCTGTCTTAGCTAAACCGGGATCTATCCCAATTAAATAAGTACTTTTTTTCATAATAATATAATTTACAAAAAAAGGGGGCAATAGTCAAAATTTTTTCGTTTAGACTTTGATGTGATAATTTGGTAACGAAATTTCAATAATACGCAATCTATTTTTTTAAAACAGTCGTGCTAGTATGTTTTTCTTTTCATAAATCGCAGTTTCAGGACATCTTTCTGCACAGCAAAAACAATTTATACAGACATTTTTGTCAAATACAGGGTATTTTGTGAAATGTCCGCCCCGAAACTCCGAGGAGTTACGGGGTCCGCTCCCTGCGGAAAAATTAACTGCTTCAACCGGACAAATTTCCATACACTTTCTGCATTCCGTACATAGATTTTTATCAACACCCGGCATAGAAGCAATCAGCGGCGATAATAATTCAAGCAACCATATAGGAATCTTATTTCCAATATAATAGATAAACGGTTTCTTAAACCCCTTAAAAAGTGGAAGGTCCACTGCTGGCGGAAGGTCCGCTGCCGGCGAAATATCTGAAAATCCGCTTTTTATTACTTTTATATCATTCATTTCACCTAATCCCCTTTTGGCGGCTTCTTTTGTAATAGGCACTTTATTCGGGTCGGCGCCGCAGCATCTTTCTACACAAGCATCTAATGAAACAGCATCTTCACTCATAAATATTGTATTTAATTTTATTAAGCTGCCTGTTACAGGCCCGCTGCCGTTCATTCCTATTATGCCATCAAGTATTGTATAATGCGGCTTCACCACCGAATAAAGATCGCATATTGCCTTAGCAAATTTTTCAGGATGCGCGGCATTTTTGTGAAAATCTACTTTTCCAAGTCCCGGCACTATACCTAACATATTTTTTATTCCTAATGTAAATACTGTCAGTGAATGCGTCTTTAATTTAGGCAGATTTATTATAATATCGTAAGAAAAATAACTTTTAGGGAGATGAACTTCTTTATATATTTTTCCATTATTTATTTTAATAATTTCTGTCTGCTGCCCATCAAAAAAATCAAATTTTATATTTAATTTTGAACATACAGCAAAAATACCGGTCTTTTCAGCGGCATTTTTAGCATTGCTTACCCCCCAACCTGATGGACTGTCTCCCACAACACAAGTTCCCCCTTTATCCATCACCACTTCCGCTGCCGCTTCTATAATTGTAGGATGAGTTGTAACATTGCGAGACGGTTCGTGTGCCTGCAGCATATTAGGTTTCAAAAGAATATTTTTTCCTTTGAAATCAGCATTTTTCAAAAAATCATTAACAATATGCTTTAATTTATTTTTATTGTAGTTTTGGCATTTATAAATATAAACAATGGATTTCATT
>CAZPHG010000031.1:0-2304 GCA_964586585.1 uncultured bacterium
ACTTGGAAGACATTATTTTTTTTCAGGCGATATAGTGCCTGGAGAAAAAATAGCATGTAAAATCGGATTCCCCACGCTTAATTTCAAAGTTAATTCTAAAAAGCTGCTTCCCGAAGGTGTATTTTTTGCGCAAGCAATAGTAAAGAAGCCATTGAAAGGGAATAAAAACTTATATGGTGTATGTTTTATCGGCTGGGTAAAAGTGAAAGAAATAATTAATAAAACTTTTAAGGTGGAGTTACATTTATTTGATTATTCAGAAGATATTGAAAAAAATATTATAGGTGTGTCGCTTATAAAAAAAATAAGAGATATCCGCGAATTTAATAGTTTAAATGAGTTAAAAAGGCAGATAAAAAAAGATGTTAAATTTGACATAGAGGGGAAGTAGAAGTAAAATCAATAATATAAGTAAAGAAGTAAATCAAATATTGATTATAGGCGGAGGCAGAAGATGTCTTGCTACAATAAAAATATTAAATGAAGATGAGGATGAAAATATTTTATTAAATAAGGCAGATAGAACCTTATATAAAGCAAAGGAAGGCGACAGAAATAAAACTTGCGCAGCTTAAAAAGAGTAAAGGTAAAAAAAAGATAAAGGGCAGAAGGTAAAATAAAATGTCAATAACAAGTGATAAAAAAAAGAAACTTATAAGTCAATATCATAGGAATGAAAATGATACGGGTTCACCGGAAGTACAGTCGGCAATATTAACCGAAAGGATAAATAATCTTACCGGCCATATGAAAAGTCATTCTCATGATTATCATTCGCGATACGGATTATTAAAAATGGTTTCCCGCCGTAGAAAATTACTTGACTATATAAAGAGAAGAGATGAATTAAAATATCAGGAATTGATAAAAAAACTTGGTATAAGAAAATAAAAAAAATAGGAGAAAAAAAATAGTTGAAAGACAAAATTAAATTATGATTAAAATTACAAAAACGATAGAAATAAACGGAAGAAAATTAATAATTGAGACAGGAAAATTAGCTTGTCAGGCAGATGGCGCGGTAAAAGTATCTTATGGAGATACGGTAATACTTGCAACTTGCTGTAGCTCGCAAGGAAGAGAAAATATTGATTTTTTCCCGCTTACTGTTGATTATAGAGAGCGGACTTATGCCGCAGGAAAAATACCAGGCGGATTTTTTAAAAGAGAAGGCAGACCTCAGGAAAAAGAGGTAATAACATCTCGATTGATAGATCGTCCGCTCAGACCGCTTTTTCCTGAAGGGTATAAGGATGAAGTTCAGATTACAGTAACGGTTCTTTCATCCGACAGGGAAAATGATTCCGATATTCCTTCATTGATAGGAGCGAGTTGCGCCGTTGCGCTTTCAGGAGTGCCTTTTGCCGGACCGGTTGGCGCTGTCAGAATTGGAAAAATAAATAATGAATTTATTATTAATCCTATTTTTACAGAAATGGAAGAAAGCTCGTTAGACCTTATAATAGCAGGCAAATCCGGTGAAATAACAATGTTAGAAGGAGAAGCAAAAGAAGCCCCTGAATCCGATATTATAAAAGCAATTGAAATAGCAAAATCCGATATTGAAAAAATAATTAATATTCAAAATGAAATTATTAATGAAGTAGGAGTGAAAAAAATTGATTTTGAACCGCCTTATGTAGATAAAGAACTTGAAGCAAAATTAAAAGAATCCGCAGAATCTCAAATAACAGATGTTTATAAAGGCGGATACTCAAAGAAAGAACGAACTGAAAAATTAAAAGAAATTACTGTGCAAAAAATAGAAGAATTCGCAGGTGACGATGAAGATAAAAAGAAGCAAATTTCTTCAATTTTAAGTAAATTGCAAAAAACATTACTTCGTAAATTAATTAAAGAAGAGGGAATAAGGGTTGATTCAAGAAAACCTGATGAACTAAGACCTATAACCTGTTCAACAAGAATTCTTCCCCGCACGCATGGTTCGGCAATATTTACAAAAGGCGAAACTCAGGCATTAGCTGTTGTTACGCTTGGAGGAACTTCCGACCAGCAGATAATGGATGAACTTCTCACCGATTATAAAAAGCATTTTATGCTGCATTATAATTTTCCGGGTTATTCGGTTGGTGAAGTTAAGCCGAACAGAGGCCCGGGACGCAGAGAGATAGGACATGGACTGCTTGCCGAAAAAGCAATTGCTCCATGTCTTGCTGATAAAAAGAAATTTCCTTATACTATACGAATAGTATCCGATATTTTACAATCAAACGGTTCATCATCAATGGCAACTATCTGCGCCGCTTCTTTAGCGCTTATGGATGCAGGAGTGCCGATAAAGGC
>CAZPHG010000031.1:2404-8407 GCA_964586585.1 uncultured bacterium
AAAAATATCAAAAAAATCCAGGAAGAAGCAGAAGTGAAAATTGATATTGAAGATGACGGAACCGTAACCATAGTTGCGGAATCGGAAGAAAATCTTCAAAAATCACTTGAAATGATAAGGGCTTATACTGATGAAGTAGAAGCAGATAAAATTTATGAGGGCGAAGTTCAAAAAACAATGGAATTTGGTGCGTTTGTTGAGGTTCTTCCCGGAAAAGACGGACTTGTTCATATATCGGAACTTGCTCCGTATAGAGTAAATAAAGTTGAAGATGTTTTAAAGGAAGGGGATATTGTAAAAGTTAAATGTGTCGGGATTGATGATCGCGGAAGGATAAAACTCAGCAGAGTAGAAGCGCTGACTGCCGAAGAAAAAAGTAAAGAAAAAGAAAAGCATTATAATAATAAAAAGTAAAAACTTGGAGCAATAAATAATGGTAAGTAAAAAGCAGGAACTAAACAAGTTTGTGAAATTTCTTCATTCTATAATGAAAAAAGAGAATCTTTCTGAAATAATATGGGAAGAAGAAAAAACTTTTACATTAAAATTAAATAGAGAATGCAGCAAAAATTTACATCCATTGCAGGCGGCGCCTGTGCCTGCCCCTTTGGTTGATATTAATAAAAATGCGTATACTATAAAATCGCCTATGAATGGAATATTTTATCGTGCGCCTTCACCTCAGGATGATCCTTTCGTAAAAGAAAATGATATAGTTGAGGCAGGTTCTACAATATGCATTATTGAAGCAATGAAATTGCTAAATGAAGTTCAGGTAGAACCCCGTTGTAAAATCTTAAAAATACTTGTAGAAAACAGCGCATCCATAAAAATATCGCAACCTATTTTTGAAGTTGAAAACCTCTGAATCGCTAATAAAAAGAAAAAAAGATATTTTAGGGGTAATACTTCTTGCGTTAGCCGCTATACTTATCTTTGCGTATGTAACCGGTGAAAGTAAGCAGTATGTAGGTTCTGCAGGCGCAGCGGTAGCATACACGTTAAAAAATTTTTTAGGCGCTGTGCGATATTTAATTCCTATAATACTTTTAGGCTGGTCTTTTACAGAATTCAAATATAAAAAAATTTCATTTAATTATTCAATTCTATGGGGATTTATATTGTTTGTTATTGCAGTTAGTATTCTTCTGCATTTATTTAGCGCTGGTTTAGGGGGAACACTTGGAGATTTTACAAGCGATGTTATAATAAGAAGAGCTTTCGGAACAGGTGGAACATATATAATTTCAATCGCATTGCTGATTGTATCATTTATACTAATAACCGGTATCTCTGTCAGGAAATTATCAGGTTCGGTTTTTTCAGCGATTATAAAAATAAAAAATTTCATCAAAATTAGAAAAAAAAATATAAAAAGAAAAAATGTAGCAAAAAAAATTAAAAAACCTACCATAAAATTAAAAACAAAGAAAGAAGACAATTCAAAAAAACAATACGATATTTCTAAAAATAATAAAATAGATATTTATAATATTCCTGTGGAACTTTTGTGCGAGCAACCGGTATTTGAAACAGCAATTTCTGAAGAAGAAGAACGGGGCGACAATTTAATAAAAGTACTTGAAAATTTTGATATAGAAGCGGAATTAGCCGGAATGCAGATTGGACCTGCTATAACCCGTTATGAAGTATCGCTAAAACCCGGTATAAAACTTTCAAAAGTGAGAAATATTTCTTCAAATATAAGTATGGCGTTAAAAGCAAAAACTGTTCGTCTTCTTACACCTATTCCCGGAAAGGCAACAGTGGGAGTAGAGGTTCCTGCAATAAAACAGGATACTGTATATTTGAGAACATTAATTTCATCAGATGAATTTACGGAATCATCATTTAAAATACCATATTGTCTTGGAAAATCCGTAAGCGGAGAAGTGATAGTATCTGATATAACCGAAATGCCTCATTTGCTTATTGCAGGCGCAACCGGTTCCGGAAAAAGTGTAGCGATTCATTCATTAATCATTAGTATATTATTTAAATTATCGCCTGATGAGGTTTCACTGCTTTTAATTGATCCAAAAAGAGTGGAACTATCGGTGTATAACGGTATTCCGCATTTAGCGGAAGATGTTGTGACGGACTCTAAAAAAGCAGTTGATTTTTTAGCTTCGCTTATTGAAGAAATGGAAAACAGATATGATATTTTAGTTAAAAAATCTGTTTCGGATATCGGAAGTTTCAATAAACTTTCTGAAAAAGAAGGGTTTGAAAAACTGCCGCATTTAATAGTTGTTATAGATGAACTTGCCGATCTTATGATTATGGCAAAAGACAGAGTTGAAAATAACATAATTCGTCTGGCGCAGATGTCAAGAGCTGTGGGAATACATCTAATTTTAGCGACACAAAGACCCTCTGTAGATGTTATAACCGGAATTATAAAAGCAAATTTACCTACACGAATTGCTTTTAATGTTTCAAGCGGAGTTGATTCCCGTACCATACTTGATACCAATGGAGCTGAAAAACTTTTAGGAAAAGGAGATATGCTTTATTCATCTTCAAAACTCCCACAGCCAGATAGGATACAGGGCTGTTTTGTTTCAAGAGAAGAAATTAAAAAAGTCGTAGAGTATTTAAAGAATTTAAAAATAGTTTCTAATAATCTTCCTGATTTGAAAACCAAATTAGAGGAAATTGAAAAAGGAACAGATTATCACGATGAACTTTATCCCGATGCTGTAAGATTAGTGGTGGGAATGAATAAAGCATCCATATCTTTAATTCAGCGGAAACTTAAGATAGGATATAATAGGGCGGCAAGAATAATAGACACTATGGAAGAAAACGGAATAGTAAGTGAAGGGCATGGGCTTGAGGGCAGAGAAGTTCTTGTAGGTGAGGATTATCTTGAAAACCTGTAAAAATGATTAAGAATTTAACGAAACAAGAAAGTATAGATAAATATTTTCTTGTATCCAAGCCGTCAAAGGATGAGAAAGAAGAGTATAATATTCATAAAACGGTTAAACCGTTGGCTATATGCGAATATTTAATTAAACTTTCTGCTTTTTCTGAAAAAGCAGTAATTTTAGATCCATTTGTAGGAAGTGGAACTACTGCTGTTGCCGCTAAAAGATTGGGAAAAAATTTTATTGGAATTGATAGCAATAAGGAATATGTAGATATTGCAAACAGGAGATTAAAAATATGAAAAAAGAAATTTTAGCAATGCTGAATATGAAAATAAAAGAGAAGAACAACTTTTATTTTTTTCTTCATTACAGTAAAATATTTATACTGCTTGGTATAATTGTTTTGTTTTTAAGTTTTAATGCAGCTGCTCTTCAGATTGGCGTTGATATTAAACCTGAAAATAAAACTACTGATAGACTAACAGAACTTTCTCAAAAAATAATTGAAAAATTAGAGGATGTTCGCACTTTAAGTTTTACATTTACTCAACTCACGCATTTTGCCGGAAGCACTACGACACTTAAAGCGGAAGTTCATTATAAGTATCCCGATAATCTTTATATAAAATATATATTACCGCATAAGCAGGAGATTATTTTTTCAAATGGGTATTTATATACTTATATTCCTGAAATAAAACAGGTGACGAAACAGATAAATAAAAATTTTAACGATATAATCGCCTCGCCAATGATGCTGGCAATTTCACCTACATCATTTAATCAGTTCATGAAAGATTTTAATATGAGGATTCTTAACGAAGATACTGAAAAAAAAGTAATTACAGTGGAAGCAATACCTAAACTTTCTTCTGATTTTGATAAAATGAAAATGACTTTTAGTACAGAAAACTATCTTTTAACAAAGTTAAAACTTTTTGCGCCTAATTTTAAAAGTGAAACACTATTTTTCAATTATGAATTAAATCCTTATTTTGAAGATGGATTTTTTAAATTTGAACCGTCACCAGGAGTAAATATAATAGAAATAAAATAATGAAAATAGACAATGAATTAAAATTGGCAAGAGAAGAAAAAAAACTTTCACTTAATGATGTTTTTAAAAAAACAAAAATACCTATTGCAAAACTTAAAGCGTTAGAAGCAGAGAATTACGAATATTTTACATCTAAATTCTATGCCAAAAGGTTTTTAAAAACATATTCTGAATTTTTAGGGCTCAATATTTATCCCGATGAAATAATAAATTCCGGTGCCTCCGAGCCATTAAACATACCTTCATATCTTAAAAATGATAAAGAAATAGATAAAAAACACATTTTAAAAATTCTTTCAAATATTGTAGGAGTTATAATTCTTATTGGTGTGGCTTTATATTTTATTATATATTTAATCGAGTTAAGAAGTGTAGCTCTCGATATTCCGAAAGAAGCGATTCAGATTGAACAGATTGCTTTTGAATCGTCAAATATAAATATAAAAGGAATTACCGTTTATCCGACATGGGTGAGGGTTAAGGCGGACGGTAAGATTATTGAAGATGGTATTCTTTCTGCGCCTGCTACATATTACTGGGAATCTTTAAAATTACTTGAAATGCGTATAGGTTATGTATGGGGAATAGAAATTTATAATCGCATTGGGACTGAATATAAAAAAGTTGATATAATTAAAGGAAATGTCGGCGGTATAAATGAGATTCAGTTTCTGATTGGTGAATTAGATGAATTTAGCAAATAAATTAACATTGTTAAGAATATTTCTTGTTATTCCGTTTGCTGTCTTACTGTTAGAAGAGGGAACGGTGTTTCTTGTAGCTTCGCTTATTATATTCAGTATTGCAAGTTTAACCGATTACTATGACGGTAAGATTGCAAGATTACAGAATGAAGTTTCCGATACCGGTAAATTATTAGATCCACTTGCGGATAAAATTTTTATTACTGCTGCTTTTATAATATTTGTAGGAAAAGATAGTATATATGTTCCCGCATGGGCTGTGGTATTGATAATAGCAAGAGAGTTCATTATAAATGGACTTAGGATGCATATTTCATTAAGCAGAAAAGCGTTTGCGGCTCAAAAAATAGGAAAGATAAAGACAGTTGTACAAATGACAGCGATATTTCTCATACTCATAATACTGATTATAGGAAAATTTCAGGCGGCTGTATATTATATTACAATTGGGACGGCAATTATAACGGTTTATTCAGGGTTTATATATATAAAAAATGAGTGGAGTACATTAAAAAAAATAAATTGAATAAAATAGTAAGATTTATAGCTACAGGGTTTTATATAGGAGAAAAATTTCCGGCTCCGGGAACAGCGGCTTCAATTTTTGCGGCGGCAGTATATTTTTTAATAATACCGGCTGGCGGAACATTTTATTGGAAATTATTAACAATTCTTATAATTGTCGGCGTAATAACTGCAGGTATGGCGGAAGATATGTTCGGCGAAATAGATCCGCCTCAGATTGTTATAGATGAGATAGCGGGATTTTTTGTTGCAATGGCGTTTCTTCCAAAAGAGCCCGGACTTATAATTATAGGGCTTATAATTTTTAGAATTATTGACATAACAAAAATTTATCCTATGAATAAACTTGAATCAATATCAGGTGGTCTTGGAATAATGATTGATGACCTTTATGCCGGGTTGGTGACAAATGTAATACTTCAGATAATTAATAGGGTATAGGGGGAAAGGAGAAATTGATGGTTACTCAAAGTAATAGCAGTAAAGAAAAAGCTTTAGAAAGAGCATTGTGGCAGTTAGAAAAAAAATTTGGTAAGGGTACTATTATGAAATTAGGAGACGATAAATATCGCGCAAAAGTTAAAGTTATTCCCACTGGTGCGCTTACTCTTGATATTGCTCTGGGCGTCGGTGGAATTCCTCGTGGAAGAGTTATTGAAATATTCGGGCCGGAGTCATCAGGAAAAACAACACTTTCTCTGGAAATCGTGGCAAATGCTCAGGCAATGGGAGGTAATGCGGCATATATTGATGTAGAGCATGCGCTGGATCCTGCATATACGAAAAGGTTAGGAGTAGATATTGACAATCTTTTTATATCACAGCCGGATTACGGAGAACA
>CAZPHG010000032.1:0-394 GCA_964586585.1 uncultured bacterium
GGTAATGATAGCGCCGCAGTCGGCAGCAGCTTTAATTATAGCATCTTTATCTATCGGTTTTACCGTGTGTATATCTATTACTCTTGTTTCTATGTCATATTCTTCTTTCATAATATAAGCGGCTCTCATCGCCTCAGAAACCATCGGTCCGCACGCTATAATAGCAATAACTTCATTTTCAGAAACATAAGCAGATGAAAGTTTCCATTCAAACGCATCCTTAAATATATCTTTTTTTTTGCGATACCTTATAATATTTGCTTCGCCAAACTTAAATGATGTTCTTTCACCGCTAACTTTTGGCGTTGCCTCTCTTGCGTATCTGATAACCGCAGGACCGTCTTTATAAGCAATTTTTTTTGTAATTTGATATGTTTGAAAAGAATCACATGGA
>CAZPHG010000032.1:451-8374 GCA_964586585.1 uncultured bacterium
GATGTGTTGCGCCATCGGGACCTACTGATATACCGCCATGGGCATTAGCTATTTTTACATTGAATTTATTATAGCAAACAGTAGTCCTTATTTGATCCCATGCTCTTCCTGTGGCAAAAACTCCATAAGAACCTACAAAAGCAATTCTTCCTTCTTTTGCAAACCCGCTGGCAACTTCAAGCATATTTGCTTCTGCTATTCCTACGCTAAAAAACCTTTTTTTGCGGGATGGATGATTTTTATAAAACTGATCCATTTTTATAGAGCTGCTTATATCGGCACCATGCGTAACGACTCTTTCATCCGAACCTATTTCTTCTAATGCCCTCCCAAAACCGCTTCTTGTGGCTTCCATTTCAACTTTCATTTGAGATTCGGCATTCCACCAATAATTGCGGGAAAATTCAGGAAGCATGGATTTAATTTTTTCATCTACTTTTTTTTGATAATCATCGGAAATTTTAATAAGTTCATCTACTTTTTTCTTTGTAAAAGAACTTGCTTTTATATCTTTTAGGGCTTTTTGAAGTGATTCCTCTCCGCATATTCCGTCTTTAGGTGCAATTCCGTGATATCCGCAAACATTTTCCATATATGAAACGCCTTTACCTTTTATAGTATGGGCTATTATCACTTTCGGCATGTCCTTTATTTTATCTATATTTTCAAACGCCGTTAAAATCTCATTCATATTATGACCGTCAATTTCTAATACATAAAATCCGAATGCTCTGTATTTATCTTTCAATGACCCAAGAGACATTATCTCTTCGGTACATCCATCTATTTGAAGATTATTTCTATCAACAATTGCTATTAAGTTATCTAATTTATAATGAGCCGCGCTCATTATTGATTCCCAAACTGAACCCTCATCGTGTTCGCCGTCTCCAAGTATGCAATATACCTTATAATCTGATTTTTTAAGTTTTGCGTTAAGAGCACTTCCTACCGATACGCCAAGTCCCTGACCAAGAGACCCGCTGGATAATTCCACTCCCGGCACTGTAAATCTGTTAGGATGCCCTTCAAACCCTGAATCAAGTTTTCTTAATTTCATTATTTCGTTAACGGGAAAATAGCCAGATAATCCAAGCGCTGAATAGAGAGCGGGCGCCTTATGTCCTGCCGACCAGAACACTCTGTCCCTCTCTTCCCATTCGGGATTAGAAGGATCATGTTTTATAATTTTAAAATAGAGAGCTGCTGCAATATCCATAATTGAAAGCGAGCTACCGGGATGACCGGAATTAGCGGCTGTTATAGATGTCAGAGCATAAGCTCTCAGTTCTTTTGCTTTTTCAATAAGTATTTCGGTAGAATAATTTTTTAGAATTTCACCGGATTTAGAATTTATTATCGGCATTATTTTGTTCCTTTCTTTTAATAACCTACCCCCCCCCATTTATGCGGATTAAGTTTTAACAAATTTTACAAGAAATAGCAAAAATTATTGTAAAAATAATTTTTTATACCTTTTCATCAATAAAGAATTGCTGACGACAGAAACTGAACTGAAAGCCATAGCCGCGCCGGCAATCATCGGGTTTAACAGAAACCCGGTAAAAGGATATAATACTCCGGCAGCTACGGGAATCCCGATGATATTATAAAAAAATGCCCAAAAAAGATTTTGTTTGATTTTTCTCATAGTATACTTTGAAATATCTATAGCCATAATAACATCACGCAAATCATCTTTAATAAGCACTATGTCAGCAGATTCTATAGCTACATCCGTACCTGTTCCGATAGCAATGCCTATGTCTGCCTGAGTTAACGCAGGAGCATCATTTATACCGTCACCAACCATTGCGATTTTTAATCCTTTTTGTTGAAGTTTCTTTATTTCCATTGATTTATCCTTAGGAAGAACTTCAGATAATACCCTATCTATTCCTGCTTGCGCTGCTATAGATTTTCCTGTCCTTTTATTATCGCCGGTTATCATAATAACCTGTTTTCCCATAGATTTAAGTTTAGATATTGTTTCTTTAGAGAATTTTTTTAATGTATCCGATACGGCTATAATTCCTATTAAATTATTATTTTCAGCAATCAGCATCGCAGTTTTTCCTTCATTCTCTAATCTTTCCATATCATTCCGAGATTTTGAAATATCAATATTTTTATCTTTCATTAATTGCCTGTTGCCTAATAAAATATCGCGCGATTTTATTTTCGCTATAATGCCTTTACCGGGTATAGCATTAAAATCCCGGACATTCTGCAATTTTATGTTCTTTTGTCGGGCGCTTTGGACAATTGCCTCACCTAAAATATGTTCAGAATTTTTCTCAACCGATGCAGAAAGCGACAGTAGCGTCTGATTAGATACGCCATAGGTAATTACATCCGTCACTTCCGGCTTCCCATAAGTTAAAGTGCCGGTTTTATCAAATACTATAGTATTAATTTTATGAGCAATCTGAAGTGATTCTGCATTTTTTATCAATATACCGTTCTCAGCTCCTATACCTGTGCCTACCATAACTGCTGTTGGAGTTGCAAGTCCTAAAGCGCATGGACACGCAATAATAAGCACAGCAATAAAAATTGTTAAAGCAAATAAAAAACTTTGGCCGGCAATCATCCAAATAATAAAGGAAAGTATTCCTATTAAAAGAACCGCAGGAACAAAATAAGCAGAAATCTTATCCGCAAGTTTCTGTATAGGAGCTTTTGACCCTTGCGCTTCTTCAACAAGTTTAATAATTTGATATAGTGAAGTATCTTTTCCTACTTTTAACGCCTTAAATTTAAAACTGCCGGTTTTATTGAGTGTTGCGCCTATTACCGAACTACCTTTGAATTTTTCAACAGGAATACTTTCACCGCTAATCATTGATTCATCTACACTGGAATATCCTTCTATTACTATACCGTCAACGGGTATTTTCTGCCCGGGCTTAACTATGAGAATATCTCCAACAATAACTTCATCTATAGGAATTTCTTTTTCATCGCCATCCTTTATAACAAAAGCCGTCTTGGGTTTGAGTCCCATAAGTTTTTTTATTGCCTCAGATGTTCTGCCCTTAGCAATTGCCTCCATCAGTTTACCTAAAAGAATAAAAGTAATAAGAAAAGCGGCAACTTCATAATATAAATCCTGTATTCCGAACCTTTCACTTCCTGTCCAAATAGCAATAGAGGCAACTAAACTATATAGATAAGCAGAACCTACCCCCAAAAAAACAAGTGTATCCATATTCGCGCTGCGGGTTTTTATTACTGCTAAAATGCCTCTAATAAAAAACTGATATCCAGCGAATATTACTGGAGTTGCTAAAAGAAATTGAATGAGAGTCATATTACTCAAAGTAAGCGGAGGCAACGGTAGATTTAATCCGGCAGCCATTGAAAAATACATAAGAGGAACGGCTAATATACTTGCAATAATGAATTTTATTTTCAAAATTTTAATTTCTTTTCCACTATCCCGAGCGGCACTTTCTGCTTCATTTGCATCATTCATTATGGTTTTGTACCCTGCTTTAGCAATAGTTTTATGCAAATCATCCAATGTTGTTTTTGCGGAGTCATATTCAATATAAGCCTTTTCGTTGGCAAAATTAATTTGTGCGTTCAATACTCCGGGACTTTTTTTTAAAGCTTTTTCAATAGTTGTTACGCAACTTGCGCAGTGCATTTCTCTTATATTGATTATTGCTGAATTTTTATTCTTATTCATTGTTTTTTTCCTTTCTTTTAAAAAGTGACATTTTTACTTTGCCCTGCTTTTCCGTATTTCCTGATTACCTCTTTTTTTAAATTATAGTTTTGAGTTTTAATTAACAAATTATCAGCAGCAATTATTTCAAAAGCATATTTTCTCGCTTTTACCAGCAAATTAAAATCTTCCACAATATCGCCTATCTTAAAATCCATCAATCCATGCTGTTTGAATCCGAAAATTTCACCCCCGCCTCTTAGTTTAAGGTCCTCTTCGGCTATCTTAAAACCATCTGTCAAACTAAGTATAACTTTTAAACGTTGCTTTGACTGCGGCGTAGTAACTTTTCCTGTAAGAAAGCAATATGGCTGACGGTGGCTTCTAATAATCCTTCCCCGAAGCTGATGCAGTGTCGCAAGTCCGTAGCGGTTAAAATTTTCTATAATCATAACTGTTGCTTTTTTAACATCTATTCCGACTTCAATTACTGTTGTTGTAAAAAGAACATTAAATTCTCCGTTTGAAAACTTTTTCATAATATTTTCTTTTTCTTTGCCAGCCTGCCTACCATGCAGTAATCCACAGTTATAATCTTTAAATACCGTTTTACTGAGTTCATTAAATCTTTTTTCGGCGGATTTAAATTCATAATTATCACTTTCATCAATTAACGGATGCACTATGTATGTGTAATTACCTTTTTTAAGTTCGCTAATAGCAAAACTATACGCTATTTTTTCGTTCACAAATTTAGTAACAGGAATCTTTCTATCCATTGGAAGTTCTTTAATTGTAGATATATCTAAATCGCCATAACCGCTCAAAGCAAGCGTTCTCGGGATTGGTGTAGCGCTCATAGCAAGAACATCCAATGTTTCACTTTTTTTTATAAGTCTCGCTCTCTGTTTCACTCCAAATTTATGCTGTTCATCTATTATAAGAATTCCGGCTCCTGTGAGATTCACATCATCTTCAAGTAAGGCGTGTGTGCCTATTATTATTTTAGCGGCGCCTAATGATATACTATCCAACACTTCTTTCCTTTTACTTTTTTTCATATTTCCTGTAAGTAGCGCTACTTTAACCCCTAAATCTTCCACATAAGATTTTAAGTTAAAATAATGCTGTTCGGCAAGTATCTCCGTCGGAGCAATCAAAACTGCTGAAAAAGAATTTTCCACCGCAAGAAGCATTGCCGAAACAGCAACAACCGTCTTTCCGCTTCCCACCTCGCCCTGAAGAAGCCTTTTCATAGGATACGGCGACAGTAAATCGGCAAATATTTCATTAATCACTTTTTTCTGGTCGTTTGTAAATTCAAATCCTAATTTTTTTTTAAACGGCGTCAGCAAATTCTTTTTTAATTTATAATGTTGTACTTTTATTGTTTTTTTTATCCGTAATTTTTTTAGCGCCAACGCTAATTGGAATAAAAGAAATTCTCCTAAAATCAGCCGTTTTCTCGCTGTTTCGTAATCGCTTATTTCAGAAGGAAAATGAATTGTTCTTATTGCTTTATTAACTTCAAAAATATTCTCTTTTTTTAAAATATAGTCGGGAATATATTCAACAAATTGATTTTTGAATTCTTTAAGCAGATAATATATTCTGCTTCTCAGCCATTTTTGGCTTATACCATAAGTAAGTTTATAAACAGGTACTATTCTCCCAAGATGCACTCTATATGAATTTACTTTTTCATAAATAAACTGAGAACTTGTTAAACCGTCTAATGCCCGCTGAAATTTCCCATAAACAAAAACTTCGGCGCCGACAGGAAGATTTTTTTTAAGATACGGCTGATTAAATCCTAGTAAAACTATACTGCTGCTTTTATCTTTTATTATAATTTTAGTCAGCGATTTTGAACCTCTTAAAAGAGCAGTATGCTGCCTGCATACCTCACCTTTTATAAGTGCGGTATCGCCATCATTAAGAAGGACAATTTCAGTTAAATTTGTTCTGTCTTCACAGTATTTCGGAAAATACATCAATAAATCACCGACAGTTACAATTTCAATCTTTTTTAACTGCTCTGCTTTTACTGCGCCTATACCTTGTAAATCTTTAATGTTATTTTTAAGATTCAGCATCATATAACTATTATGATTTTTACTCATTTTTTGTCAAATTTGTAAAATTAAAATAAATTTGCTATAAGTAGATTATTACAAAATCAGCAGGGGAAGTTCCGTAAAATCGGACGCTGCCCCGCAATGGTTTAGCCCAAATACCTGCTAATTATATTAAGGGGTTGTTGCAACCCCTTAACTTTCGCGGGAAAGAGAGGTGAAGAAATAAACCTTGCCCGCGATAAGTATGTATCGCGGGTTTTTTTTATTTATGAAAAAATTTATAATTATATTTCTGATGCTTTTTTGTGGCTGTAGTGACACTTTTAATAGTGTTTATAGCGAATCAAGAAATGAATACCCCAATAGAATTATCTCCTTAGGGCCCGCCGTAACTGAAAATATTTATCTTCTTGGGATGTATGACCGTCTTATTGCTAATACTCTTTTTTGCAGACCGTCACCCGATGGTGAAAAAAAAGTAAAAATCGGAACTGTAATAGATGCTAATATAGAAAAAATTTTTTATCTTCAACCCGATATTGTATTTGCTACATCATTAACAAAGCCGAAAACTATAAATAAATTAAGAAAATTAGGTCTAAGAGTAGAAATATTTAAACAACCCCAAAATTTTGAGCAGATATTAAAAGAATTTTTACGGTTAGGAAAAATTACCGGTACCGATAAAAAAGCCCGAAATCTCGTAAAAGATGCGAGAAAAAAATTAAGAGATATAAGAAAAAAAACAAAAGACCTTGATAAGGTAAAGGTCTTTTTCCAACTCGGCGCCAACCCGCTCTGGACTGTAACAAAAGATTCTTTTGTCCATGATTTTATAAAATACGCAGGTGGTATAAATATTGCATCCGAGGCAAAAACAGGATTATTCAGCCGCGAACAGGTAATAAGTTTAAATCCCGATGTTATAATTATTATAACTATGGGTATTCAAAGTGATGCGGAAAAAGAAGTATGGAGTAATTATAAAACATTAAAAGCAGCAAAAAATAATAGAATCCACATTGTTGACGCTTATAAAATAGGTAGTCCTACGCCCGTAAGTATGATTGATGGACTTAGTGAAATATTCCGCCTGCTTCATCCTGAAAAAAATGAATAAAAGATGGTTTAAATGGGTGTTTGTTTTAACAGTATTCCTTTTTATAGGAGCAGTTTTTTCCTTATCTATCGGCTCTGTTTCAATTCCTTTCAGACAAGTTTTAGCCCTGCTATTCGGCATAGATACCGGCGGCGGACATTCCGCTACCGGCGGAATATACCACACCATTCTTTTTGATATTCGGTTACCTCGTATTTTACTTGCATTGGCAGTTGGTGGAGCGTTAAGTGTATCAGGTGTTTTATTACAGGGTATGTTCCGCAACCCGCTTGTCGAACCCTATACATTAGGTATTTCAGGCGGTGCCGCTTTAGGTGTATCTTTAAGTATTGTTTTTGGATTGAACAGAGTGCTTGGGAATTTTTCTCTTTCTGTTTCAGGGTTTATCGGCGCTTTACTTGTAATTTTGTTTGTATGGACAGTTGCTATGAAAAAAGGCGCCCTTAAAATCCAATCTGTGCTTCTTACAGGGGTTATGATAAGTTTCATTTTATCATCGCTTATTTTACTTATTATGGCGCTCTCACGAACGGAAGATTTGCACGGAATAGTTTTCTGGATAATGGGTTCTCTGCAGGGACACGATTGGTTTTTTGTAAAACTGGCGCTTGTAATTTCCTTTGCAGGTTTAATAATTTCGTATTTTTTTTGTTTCAAACTTAATGCCCTTTCAGTTGGAGAAGAGGCAGCAATGCACCTTGGAATAGATGTTGAAAAAACAAAAAAAGGACTTTTTATTTTAGCTTCAATCCTCACAGGAATGAGTGTCTCCGTTGCGGGTATAATTGGTTTTATAGGATTGGTTGTTCCTCATTTCGTGAGAATGTTTATTTCTTCCGACCATAGATTTTTGCTGATTAGCTCTTTTATTTTAGGCGGCGGATTTCTGATTTTATGCGATACTCTGGCAAGAACAATTGCTTCGCCTATTGAACTTCCTGTTGGTGTAATAACCGGACTTATAGGCGGCGTAGGATTTGTCTATGCACTGATGAAACTTGAGAAATAATATGTTATCACTCCAAAATTTAATCAGAGGATACGGGCAAAAA
>CAZPHG010000033.1:0-7900 GCA_964586585.1 uncultured bacterium
AATAATGTTAAATTTTATTGCTCTTGCTTTTACGAATTATAAAATAGCAAACCATTTTTTTGTTGCCGGTACTGTTAGAACACCGGATATCGGCGCCGGGGCGTGGCTTCCTCGTTTTTATAATATAGTTGGAATTTTTAGAGGTTCACCTGTAAATGTAAGTTTGCTAATAGCATTAATAACGGCTGCCGTAATATATTATATTCTTTGGCAGAGTAAACTTGGTTATGAACTCAGGGCAACCGGTTATAATCCTTCTGCGTCTAAATACAGCGGAATAAATATATCAAAAAATATGGTAATTACTATGATGATTTCAGGTGGACTTGCCGGAATGGCAGGAGTAAGTTTTGTGATGGGATATAAGCACTATTTTGAACAGGGTTTTTCCGGAGGGATAGGTTTTATGGGAATAGCAGTGGCGCTTCTTGGGAAAAATCATCCTATCGGAGTTGTATTTGCTGCAATTTTATTTGGTGCGCTTTCTTTCGGAGGGCTTATGATAAACCATATTGTACAGTCTTGTCCAACGCAAGATTAGCCTGAAATAAAAAACTAAAATATTTGAAAAAATATCAAGGAAGAGTCATAATTGAAACATTATGGTAATAAAAATGTATGACTCAAAATTAAAAGATATTAAGGAAGTAAGGGAGTTTTTGGAAAAATCAAAAAGCGTAAAATTTGAGAAGATGGACAGAAAAGAGGCTTATGAATGGATTGAAAGAATTTTAAAAAAGTTTGAATATCTTACACTTGGAAAGAGAAACAAGACGGTGGTAAAAAGATATATGGAGAAGATGACAGGATATTCAAGAGCCCAGGTTACTAATTTGGTGACAAAATTCCGAGATACAGGAGAAATTAAAGTAATAGAATATGAGAGACACAAATTTGAGCGGAAATATATGAATAAAGATATTCGGTTGCTGGCAAAAACAACGGAGTTACATGAATATCCTAACGGTGCTGCTGTGAAGAGAAATCTTCACAGAGAATCTGATATTTATGGCAAGGAGGAATACAAAAGGATTTCAGAAATTTCCGTATCTCACATATACAATTTGCGAAAGACGGTTACTTTTCAGCGAGCGGTTACATATTGCCATGGGACAAAGAAGAGCAAAGCAGTGGGTATAGGAAAAAGAATAAAACCGAATCCAAATGGGAAGCCGGGTTACATCAGGGTGGATTCTGTAGAGCAAGGTTCTACGAAAGCCGGCGGTGGGGTGTATCACATAAATGCAGTTGATGAAGTACTGCAGTGGGAAGTAACAGGAGCAGTGGAAACGTTAATTCATGAAAATCTTGTGCCGCTGTTAAGAAAGATAATAGAAAGTTATCCGTATAAGATAATAAATTTTCATACTGACAACGGTTCTGAATATATAAACCAATATGTTGCTAAATTGTTGAATGAACTTTTGATAAAGTTAACTAAGAGCCGACCAAGACATTCTAATGATAATGCGTTGGCAGAGACAAAAAACACGGTGGTGAGAAAATGGATAGGATACGGATATATTCATAAGAAATATGCAAATGAATTAAATAAATTTTATTATGGAAGTTTTAATGAATATTTAAACTTTCACCATCCCTGCGCCTTTGCCGTTGAAAAGATTGATAGAAAGGGTAAGGTTAGAAAGCAATACCTACAAGAGAATTATATGACACCTTATGAGAAATTGAAGAGCCTTCCCGAGTCGAAAAAATATCTCAAAGAGGAAATAACCTTTGAGAAATTGGATAAAATAGCCATGCGCTACACAGACAATGAGATGGCTGAGAAAGTACAAGATGAAAGGAGAAAATTATTTGACAAAATACTGTCGGTTGCGTAAAATAATAAGCAAGAAGTGGATGTATTACTTCTTGGCTGAAAAAAGAGGGAGCCTCATTTGGGAAGTTCCTCGCGGGTTTTGAAGATGAAAGAACAAAAAAATTGTGGCTCTTACATTTCGGGCTAATCTTTGGATTGGAAAAGACTAATTAGTTTTATTATATAATAAAATTTGTATAATAATCAATGTTTTTCTTCGGATATTCTTTATAAAATAAACGAACGTTTTTATTGAAATTATTTAACGCACGAAATTAGCCCTTTTCGTGCGTTAAAAGATCGTCGTTGCTTTTTGTTCCCTGCTATCACGACCCCAAATTAGCATATCTTAACACAGTTATCTGGGCGGTACCCTTAATAGGTTGCACAGGATATAAATATTATGCTACGCTAAAAAAACAACCGCGTATGAGTTTTACTGATATTTACAGTTATAACCAATTACCGGTTATTATTTTTAAATTTTTCTTTTATCTCCCATAATTTTCTCCCATAATCTTCTAAACTAATATTAACACTTTTTTAAAAAAACTTCAAGTTTTCCTTTTCCATTCCCACTTAATTGTATAGATGTCATTCATCATGATTTTTTTATCTCTCTTCCAGGTCACTTGTTTTTTTTTATTAATTGTTTTTATTTTTATTTCCTCTTTTTCAAAATGTTGTTGTGCATGACCATGATAATAGGCTCCATATATATTTTTATCTTCTATTATTTCATTTTCAGGAAAAATGACTTTCATTTCAATTTCTTTTGTTTCATGTACTATCTCTAAAGTTACCCACTCTTTATCATTCAAAAAAGCATTGCTTAATTCTTTTGAAATACTAAATTCAACCTTTTTCTTTTTCATTATTGGACGCCTAAATACTAACAATAAGTCATAATATCCTTTACTTCTGCTTTTTTTACTTTGATTTATAAAATTTATACTTTCTATATCATCTCCCCCGTAATTTTTTTGTATTTTTGTTGTGTCTCCATCTGAATATAATTTATTTATTTCATAAGTTTTTTGATCATTTTTTAATGATACTAAATTTTTCTCTTCTATAACATTAGCTTTACTTCTGTCCTTTATATCCCATATTACTGAGTATTTTTCACATTTGAACAACATCCTTGGTCTATTGCTGAGTACTGTAACTAAAATTATAATCATTGCTAAAAAAATTATAACTACTATTAATAATGTTCTTTCACGTATAAATGCTAAAAGTAGTGTAATAATAGCAGTTATTGCTGATATAATTATTATATTATTTATTACTTCCTGTTTTAAAAAATTGAGGGTTGGTTTAAACATATAATTTCCTCCAATTTAGTTTTATATCACTTATATCTCTATTTTAAATATTCCATATTGTTTATCTTTCTTTAAAATGAAATAGTTCCAAAAAATACTCTAATTTTAACTACATTCAATCTCCGTATCCTGATTAAATATAGCATATTTCTTAATAAAATGCAACGATTAGGCGCAGTTTCTTTAAGCGTAGATTTTTATATGAGGTAATAAAGAAACAAAATACACATAGTGTTACATTAATTAATGTCCAGGGCAAATTTTATTGCTTTGTGAATTTTATCTATTTTTTCTATGTCTTTTTTTAGGTCTTCAATGGAAATTTTTAAGTATGTCCTCGCCTGCCTGTGCGTATCCGTCTACCTGCACGCTGTGCGTGTTCGCACGCAGACAGGTGCTTTCAAAACTGTTTATTATAATTCAAGCAACTTATTTCGGTTTTGTCAAATTTTTAGATGATTCTTTTTCAGAAAAAGAAAATTGAAAACAACAATTTCTATTAGGAATAGGAAAGAAAATTTTTCTGTTTTGATATTCTACTAACGCAGAATTGCGGAAATACTCCCCACCCCCAGTCCCGCTTTGCGGGACAACAGGCGGGCAAAAATTCATTTCCCCCAGACCCCCTTTTCTTTTTGCCCGCCTGCTGGACGAACAAATTTTTTTCAGAAGCGATGGGCTATCATTTATAGTTGCCATTGCCCCGCCATGCCCGTGCGCGGGCAACAAAAAGAAACTCCCTAATTTTGCTCCTACAGATTTGATTTTTTTGTAATTATGTATTAATATTATTTATGTAAGGACCTACTGCGGATTGGAATGAAAACCGGCCTGGGTTTTTTGAGTTAGATTTAGTTGGACATGAAGGAGGAAATGTATCGGGAGAATTTATCCAGACGCTTGATGCGACAGACATTTACAGTCAGTGACAGATACGGAAGCGGTAAGGAATAAGCCTGCCTGGCTGGCAGACAGGTCGCAGATGTTTGTATTTAGAGGGATAGTAAACATTAGAAAACGGTTGCCATTTAAAATGCTCGGGATAGATTCCGATAATGGAGCGGAGTTTATCAATGATCATTTATACAGATACTGCAATAAAGAGAATATAACCTTACACGTTCCAGACCGTTAAGGAAGAATGACAATTGTTATGTAGAGCAAAAGAACTATTCAGTGGTGAGGAAAACGGTAGGATATGAAAGATATGATACGGAAAAAGAATTAAGGATATTAAATGAAATATATCTTAGATTGAGGTTGGTTACAAATTATGTTACACCTACGATGAAGTTAATAAGTAAAGAGAGGATATGAAGCAGGAACCTTTAGGATGTCACAATTAGGAGGGAAAGATAATATTCGAGAAAAATGATAGTGGAATAGCACTTGTTGGCGCTATTATATTAATGCTGATTCTTGTTATTTTAGGGTATGCGATGAATATGTTTGTGCGGTTTGAAGCAACAAGAGAAGTTAGGGCGCGGCTCAGTGAGTCCGCGCTGTATATTGCCGATGCTGGTATAGCAAAAGCAGTTCACAGAATAAGAGCTGGCAATATTTTGGAGTTTTCTGAATATGTTGGTTTAAAAACAGGAAGTAAAGCTGGACAGGCGGTGGTAACTATAACATCGCTTGGCAACAACCAATATCAGATTGATTCAACCGGTTATGTCCCATCGCAGTTAGATGAAAGAGGTAGAAGAAAAATAAGGTCAGAGGTTAAAGTTGTACAGGGTGGTGGTTCGGGTAATGCTATAACTATTGGCGGAATAGACCCTAGCACTATAAAAGTACATTCATATACAACTATATCTGGTATACTATTTTCAAATGGTCCAATAAATCTGGTGGGTAATGTTAGATTGCGGCCTGATTTATATGGAAATGCTGCAATATATTCAGCGTCTTTTGCTCCTAGAGCTATAAATAGTTTCGGCTGGTTTGGCATCAGTCCCCATGGCGCCAGCGCAGAACTAAGAGCAAGAGGAGGAATTAACGTGCCGGGTATATGGCCTTCATCTCCTAATCTAACGTTTCATCCAAATGATACTTCCGATAAAACTTTACCAAAACCGCCTCCATCTTACATAGATGAGCAGGCGCTATTAGCTAGTGTGACTCATACTAATTATACTTTTGGTGTTGGTGTTGAATATCCCCTCGGAAGCGGAAGAATGGTGTTTAATAATTTAACAGTAGACCTTGCAGGCGGTGTATATCTTTTTACAAGTGGAGTGGTATTTAACGGCCATACTACATTTGACGGTCATGGGACAATAGTTGTAAAGACTACCGGCGATGTCAGCGCATTTGATTACGGAATGCACTTTCACGGAAATCTATTTAACGCAGTCGGACACCTTCAACCAGCCCAGGTAAATTTAATTGTTCTTGATGGAAACTGGAATAAAGAAGATATCTATTTATTTGGCAGGGTAAGCGTTGAAGGGCTCATACAGAGTAATGCTGATATAAGAGGCAGAGGCGGTCTTAATGTAAATGGGGCAATAGTAGTAGGGGGCAATTTAGACTATAAAGGTGATATGAACATTGAATATCGAGTTCCGGAATTTGGATTTCCATCAGGACCTTCTGGTGGAGGAATAACTGTCATTTCTTGGCGGGAGAAAAGATAAAAATTCCTTAATTTGATAACATTATAACAAAAGAGCAGTGTAATTTTTAAAAATATATTCTTTTTCTTCTTCATTACTGTTTATTTTTTTGTTTAATTTTGCCAGTTTCAACGCAAAGAAAATTTTAGAGTATATTGGACCGGGAGTATATCCCATTTCTTTCAACTGGTTTCCGTCAAATGTTATTTTCACTTTTTTTAAAACATTTAAATACAACATTATTTTATTTTTTATTTTTCTGTTATTTGAAATACAGATGATATAAAGTAATACGGGTTCGCTTAAAAAATAAAGTGATTTATAAATTCTTGCATCCGATAACTCTTTTCTGAGTACTTTGATAACTTTAGCCGTATATTTTTTCCCCTGCGTATAATGCGATATCAGTTTTTCAGAAAAATGATATTGCCGTAAAATATCAACTCCTTTTTTCAGTCCCATTCCTGAAAATAAAATCATCATCATAACAGAATTTTTTTCTTGAATAATTGCAGATTGATCTCCATCCGGCAAATTTGAAAGTAACAATAGATAATTTTTCAATGAACTATATATTTTAGATGTTATTCTTAACTCAGTATCTATGAAGCGTAGCGCTCCAATCTCATCAAGCCGCAAAAATATCTCATCGCAAGTTGATTCGTTAAAAATAAGAAAAATTTCTTCTTTTATCCTATCGGTAATCCGAGTATGAATATTCATATTAATGGTTCTTTTAATCTGTCTGATTGTATCTTTTGAAAATGTAAAATTAAATCTTTTTTCAAATCTTACCGCTCTGTAAATTCTTGTCGGGTCTTCCACAAAACTTAAAGGATAAAGAATGCTTAGGTTTCTCTTTTTTATGTCGCTTTTTCCGTCGGAATAATCGATCAATTTACCATAGTCCTTTTCAGGATTTAATGAAATAGCCATAGCATTTACAGTAAAATCTCTGCGATAAAGATCCTGTTTCAGTGTGCCTTCGGCAACTTCAGGAAGTGCGCCGGGAAACTCGTAATATTCTCTTCTTAATGTCGCAATATCTATTTCTATATTTTTAAGTTTTATGACAGCAGTATTAAATTTTTTATGTATATATATAACACCACCTAATTCTTTAACAAGTTTTTTTGCGAATCCTATTCCGTCTCTTTCTACCACTATATCAATATCTTTGTGCCGAATATTCATTAAAATATCTCTTACCATTCCGCCCACACAATAAGCAGTTATTTTCATTTTGTCAGCTGTTTCGGATATGCTTTTTAAAATTTCTATTGTAGATTGACTTAAATTTTTTCGCATTTTTAATTTTACACACTCGCTGTGTAATTTTAAGTGAGATTCTTTATGTTCGGAACAACTCTCTGCTACACCTGTAACTTTTCCGTTCTTTGTTAAAATAACAAAAGGAAATCCGCTTGCTATCATCAAGTCGGAAATTTTACTTGAATCCGCCGACTCTTCCGCCAGCGGAACTCTGTCCGTCATACACTCAGATACAGAATGCCCCGAAAGCCCGTGTCTCATCGCTTTACAAAGTTCAGTTCTTTCAACTATGCCAAAAAGATTGCCATCTTTATCTCCTACAGGAGAATACTCTAAATCGAGATGATTTAAAGTATAATAAGCCATTTCCACAGTGTGTTTTTTAGGTATAATTCTAATAGGATAATCCGATACTTGAAATCTACGCAAAGAAAATTTTGTTATTTTAGTAAGATAATCTTTTAATTTTGTTTTTATATCTTTTAAGGGTATATCGAATTTTGCACTTGCTGCCGTAGGATGACCGCCGCCGTCAAAACGCGACAGTATTTTTCCGACATCTATCAATGGAGTTTCAGACCTTGAAATACAAAGCACTTTTGAATGTATCTTAATCAAAGCAAAAAGAACATCGGGCCGGACAATATCCATTACTTTATGAACTACAACCGCCAAATCTTCTATATAATTATCTATTTCCGCTTCCACAAAAACAAATTTTACAGCAGATGTTTCAAGAAAAGTTTTGCTGTGTAAAAGGTCATTTAACAAATATACCTGCTCTTCATTAAGCGCTTGGATTACATAATCAGAAATTTTTCTTAAATCTACGCCTTCTTCTAAAAGAAACGATACCGCAT
>CAZPHG010000033.1:7952-8369 GCA_964586585.1 uncultured bacterium
AAATTCCCATTGCCGCTAAGGTTGCTTCTTCTAAAGTAAGCAGAATATTTTTTTTAATAAAATGCTCAAGAAGCATAGTAGTTGTAGCGCCGTATTCTTTCCGCTCATCTATTTCGCCTGTCAAATCATCGCCTGTTCTCGGATGATGGTCGTATATATGAATAACAGTATCTTTCTCAATTAAAGACGCAACCCTACCTATCCTGCTTTTAAAACTTGTATCTACAACTATAAGTAGATGAATTTTTTCTTTTTGCAGTATTTTAAATGTTGTTAATTTTCCGGGGTAACCTTCTTTTTTAAGATATTGGCGAACTTTTTTTTCAGAAGAACCAGGAATATATACAAGCGCTTCAGGATATAATTTTGATGCTATAAGAAGAGAACCTAATGCGTCAAAATCCGCGCCGCTATGTG
>CAZPHG010000034.1:0-8329 GCA_964586585.1 uncultured bacterium
TAATGCCGTCAAGTTTTTTTCCTATTATCCAATAATATTTTTTTCCTATCGGGTCGGTTCTTTCTCTCACTTCTCTATCGTAAATTCTTATTCCCAATCTTGTTATTTTTATTCCTTTTACCATATCTGTTGAAATATCAGGAACATTTAAGTTAAGTAAATTTCGCGAAGGAAGCCATGTCTCTAAAATTTTTTCAACTACTTTTACTGTTATATCTGCTGCCTGCTCAAAATTATTTTCTTTTCCCTGAACTAAAGAAGACGCCAGCGCAGGTATCCCAAGCAGGGTTGCTTCCCTTGCGCCAGCAACCGTGCCTGAATAATTAACATCATCGCCAAGATTTGCGCCTATATTTATTCCAGAAACCACGATATCAACATTATCTTTTAAGATAGTAAGTACTCCCATTCTCACGCAATCAGCAGTGCTTCCGGAACATGAGTATTTATTTTTTTCAATTTCAGTAATTCTTATCGGCTTATGGAGCGTAAGCGAATTTCCTGTAGCATTTTTAGCAACTTCCGGCGCAACTATAACTACTTCGCCATATGAAGATAATCTATCCCTTAATAAATTTAGAGCCGCCGCCTTAATTCCATCATCATTTGTAATTAATATTCGTTTCATTTTTCTTTCATATCTTTTTTGACAGTATTCCCTTTCACCCAGATAGTACGGGTTCTCGGACCGTCAAACTCGCAGAAAAATACCGCCTGCCAAACGCCAAGTTGTAGTTTTCCTCTGCTTATAATTATATGGACACTGCTGCCGATAAGAGAAGATTTGATATGAGCGGCAGAATTTCCTTCGGTATGCTTATATTGAGGATGGTTCCACTTGACCGATTCATCAAGCCACATTAAAATATCTTTTATGACATCTGAATCGGCGCCTTCGTTTATAGTGACGGCTGCTGTGGTATGCGGGACAAAAATTGTAGAGACGCCGTCTTTTATCCCTGAGGCGCTGACAATATCCGAAACTTTGTTTGTTATATCAATAAATTCACTTTGCCGTGAAGTTAAAATTGAAAAATTTTCCATTTTCATAATCGGCATAAAGATATTTTTTCAATACTTTTTCCGAGAAACAAAGGAACTTTTTCCTTAAAAACCTCAGGCGCATCGCTTACAAAAAATTCATAATCAGCATCTGCGGGTTTTTTTTCGGAGGCAATATCAAGTTCTTTTATTTTTTCTTTTACTGCCTCTGCTACAGCGTTTGCGGAATTTATAATAGTAACATCTTCACCAAAAGTTTCGGCAATAATATCAGTTATAAGGGGATAATGAGTGCAAGCAAGTATTACAGAATCAATTTTTCCCCGGTATTCTTCAAGATAAATTTTTGCTACTTCTTTTGTAACAGGATGTTTTAACCAGCCTTCTTCAATAAGCGGAACGAAAAGCGGACAAGCGCGCGAATAAATTTTAACAAAAGAGTTTTTACTATTGTGGAAAGTTCGCTTTCGTATTTTTTTTCATAATATCTGCTTTTTATTGTACCATAGGTACCTATTATCATAATAGATTTTTTAGTTTTTTTTAATGCCTCTTTCACTCCTGCGTCAACAACACCTATTATTGGTAGCGAACATTCTACTTTTAATTTTTCATAAGCAAAGACAGATGCGGTATTGCAGGCAATTACAATGAGTTTTACACCTTTATTTTTAAGAAAATTCACAATAGCGTAAGAATATTTCTCTATAGTCTGCGGTGATTTATCGCCGTAGGGAAGATGTGCGGTATCTCCGAAATAAATTATATTTTCATTGGGCAGTTTTTGTGAGATTGCTTTTAATACGGTTAATCCGCCAAGCCCTGAATCAAATATTCCTATTGAAGCATTTTTTATATTTATTTTTTTCACTGAATCAATTATTGATTTCTAAGCCAATCTCTATATTTCTTAACGCCAAGCATAATAGCTTCAGCCATACGATTTTTAAATCTTCTGCTGTTAAGAAGCCGTTCTTCTTGTTTATTTGATATAAAACCAATTTCTACAAGAGCTGCCGGCATCCGGGCGCCTCTTAACACATGAAAATTAGCTTGTTTTACTCCTCTATTCAATAAATCTGTTTTTTCTATTACACTTGAATTTATAAATGCGCATAATATGCTTGATTCATTCATAAATTTATTCATTGTAAGCGACCATAAAATTCTTGTAAGCTGCTCAATTTCCGCTGTTCGTTCTTCCATTGCTATTACAGAATTTTCTCTATTTGCTACAGCTTGCGCTTCTTTATCAGATGCTTTATCTGAAAGAAAAAACACTTCAAATCCACGCGCATCTCTGTTAAACGCAGCATTGGCGTGTATTGATATAAATAAATCGGCTCCTTCATTATTCGCTATCTGCGTTCTTCTTGAAAGCGGTAAAAAATAATCTCCGCTTCTTGTTAAAACTACCTCTATATCTAATCTTTCTCTTATCCGTTTGGCAAGCCGCTTTGAAATATCAAGAACTATATCCTTTTCTAAAGTTCCTCGTTGACCTACAGCGCCAGGATCCCTTCCGCCGTGACCGGCATCAATTACAATAAGATTTATATCCCTTATTTCAGATTCTTCTCTTCTAGGAGTAACTGTCTGCAGCGGAATTATTCTTGCCGGTTCTCTTATTTTCTTATTTTTTATATCTATAACTATGCGCGGAGGACCAGGCAATTTTATAATATTATATTCTCCCGCATATTGAGAAGTGAATATAGAAAATTCCGTTCTATCGAAAAACTCGCTTGTTCTTATATTTTTAATAACTCCGTCTTGTACATTAATATCCCTAAATGGCATTGTTAATTTTCCGCCATTTAAAATCAATTTTATAAAATCATTTTCTTGTTTATCGGTCATTTTAATGACAGATTTTTTATCATCAAAAGCAGCATCGGTCATTTCAATAACAACTCTGGTATAATTGTCATAAGAATAATATCTTATGTCTCTTATATTTCCAAGATATGATATCCATAATTTTCTTTCGGTAAAACTCCATCGTATATTTGCGCCTGAGGCGCTTTGAAATGCTCTTGTTATAATTGCTTCAAGCGGAATATGGACTCTTCCATCTATTATGAGTGTTTTTTTTCTCATTTTTCTTTTTATTCCATCTATTACCACTTGATTGCTGTTAACTGTAAATTGGACAGTGGCATCAGGAAATGTCAGTAGAAGTTCCTGGTTGGCTAAATCAAAATCTACTTTTACCGAAAAAATTTCCGATACATCTCTTGCTTTAAGATACCCCATTTTTTCTATAAGAACAAGGTTTGTTTCTTTTAAGACAGCGCCGTCTTTTATTACAGTTATTGGAATTATTTTTTCTGAAATGGCAGGAGTGACAACAACTAAAACAAAGAATAATAAATGAAATAATCCCTTCATTCTCTTCATTTTTTTTGTTGTGCCATTTTTTATAGATTTTCTCCTGTATCTATACCTATTTCTGTTACAGTAGTTTCATACCACCTTTTTCTCTTTATCTCTTCAATCATATCCTGCCAAAGCTGCGAAACGATAGTCCTATCGGAAAAACGCTGCGTTCCTTTCACACCCTGTAAAACCATAGATACAAGAAGATATAACTGCTATCAGTATTATTGCAACAGTAATCATCAACTCACCAAGCATTATACCGTTATTATTTAATTTTTTCATTTTTATTAATTATAACTTATTCTTACTTCAAAAATCAAATATAAATTAAGAGTCGCGGAGTTAGGGGTTGAAAGTTGAAAAGTTATTTTTCTTAACGCTTCTAAGAAAGCTCCGCTAAAAAACGACGCTTATGTGTCATTTTTCTTAACGCTTCGCTGGAGCGGGCGATGGGATTTGAACCCACGGCCTTCTCGTTGGCAACGAGACGTTCTTCCACTGAACTACGCCCGCATTTTAATCTAATACTTTTATTCCAGGAAGCTCTGCCCCTTCAAGAAATTTCAAACTTGCACCGCCACCTGTTGAAACATGGCTGAAATCATCTACATTAAATCCAAAATTATTTATCGCAGATATTGTATCACCTCCGCCTACAATAGAAAAAGCACCGTTTTTTGTTGAATTAACTATTGCTTCAAGAATTTTGCGAGTGCCGTTTGAAAATTCATCCTTTTCAAAAACTCCCATCGGACCATTTAATATAATAGTTTTAGCTACCATAATTTCTGCGGTGTAATCCAAGATTGTTTTCTCTCCTATATCAACACCCATTAAATCAGCAGGAATTTCACTGGTTACAGTTTTTTCAATTCTTTTCGGATTAGAAATGTCATCTGTTACTATATAATCGGAAGGAAGTTTCAGATTAAATCCACTTTTTTCTACATTTTTAATTATATCTTCCGCAACATCAATATAATTTTCATCCAAAAGCGATTTTCCTATTTCATATCCTTTTACTTTAAGAAGAGTATATGCCATTCCGCCGCCAATTAACAATGTATCAGCTACTCCCATCATATTTTTAATAATTCCTATTTTTGTCTCAATCTTTGCTCCGCCCAGACAGACAACCAAAGGAGATTTTGGATCAAGTCCCATTGAAAGATATTTTATTTCTTTCTCAAGCAATCTACCCGCAACAGACGGAAGAATTGAAGGCACTCCAACCATAGAAGAATGTTTTCTATGAACTGTCCCAAAAGCATCCTGAATAAAAATATCAGCAAGTTCTGCCAACGCTTCAGAAAACACCGGGTCATTATCTTCTTCAGAAGAAGAAAATCTCAGATTTTCAAGTAAAAGAACTTCGCCTGATTTAAGTTCACTAGACATTCTTTTAGCAGTTTCACCAACGGTATCCTGTGAAAACTTAACTTCCAAACCTAATAGTTCAGAAATCCTTTTCGCCACCGGGTTTAATGAAAACTCTTCTTTTACTTCGCCCTTAGGTCTTCCCAAATGACTCATAAGAATAACTGCTGCACCCTTTTTAAGTAATTCTCTTATTGTCGGCAGCGCTTCTACTATTCTGGTATCATCTCTAATAATACCTTCTTTATCTCTGCCAACTTCTCTGCCAACGAAAATAGGCACATTAAAATCACATCTTACTAATGCTTTTTTATTTTTAACATTTATATCAGAAATGATTTTCATTGTCATTTATATCTTTGATATTTTTTCAAAAAGGTCAACGCATCTGCATGAATATCCCCATTCGTTATCATACCAGGATATGACTTTTACCATATTGCCTCCTATTACGCTTGTAGAAAGTCCGTCAAAAATAGAAGAAACAGGATTGCTGATTATATCGGAAGAAACAATTGGATCCTCTGTATATTCAAGTATTCCGTTCAAATTGCTTTCGGCGGCTTCTCTCATTGCGTTATTTATTTCTTCTACTTTGACATCTTTTTTTAATAAAACAACAAAATCAATTAACGAGCCTACTGCAACGGGAACTCTCATTGCCATACCGTCAAGTTTCCCATTCAATTCAGGAATAACTTTTCCTACTGCTTTTGCAGCTCCTGTTGTAGTGGGTATGATATTTACGGCAGCAGCGCGCGCTCTTCTTAAATCGCTGTGTGGCTGGTCTATTATATTCTGGTCGCTGGTATATGCGTGAACTGTTGTTAAGAGTCCTTTTTCAATACCGAAATTATCATTTAATACTTTTGCTACTGGCGCAAAACAATTAGTAGTGCATGAAGCGTTGGAGATAATCTTATGTTCAGGTTTTATAGTATTGTCGTTCACACCAAGCACCACAGTGCAATCTATTTCATCTTTTGCCGGAACAGAAAGCAGTACTTTTTTAGCGCCTGCTTTAATATGCCCTTCAATTTGCACCTTTTTTCTAAAAATACCCGTAGATTCAAGCACATAGTCAACGCCCAACTCTCCCCATGGAAGAAGCGCAGGGTCTTTTTCGTTTAGAACCTTTATCTCTTTTCCATCGATTATCAGTGTATCGGAAGTATGCTTAACTTCACCTTTATATTTTCCATACACAGAATCATATTTAAAGAGAAAAGCCATTGTCTTTGTATCGCAAAGATCATTTATGCCCTTCACTTCAAAACCACCTACTTCCAACATTCTTTTTAAAACCTGTCTTCCAATTCTTCCAAATCCATTAATACCAATACTCACTGCCATTTTTTTGCTCCTTTTAATTAAGAACCGAGAACCGATTCTGCTCCTTTACCATATTCCTTTAAACTGCTTATCATACTTGCTTTATCATCCTCGTATGAAATAGCATATTTAACTACTCCGTCCGTTGGATAAAGTGTCATTCTCCACCATTTTTGGGCTCCGTCAGCTGCCTTTAAATAAGCAAGTTCCGTTTCAAAATGTTCATTATCTGCTGTCTCTATCTGCCATCTGGTACTGTCAAAAATATCTTCTTATAAGAATGCAATATACAGGTAATTTATAGACAATATTTTTTATATAATATAGACATATCTAAAATCATTATTTACATTTCTACATTGTTTTTTTCGCTTACAGGCTTACATTTTATACAAAGTTTCGCGTATGGAATGGCATTTAATCTTGCCTTAGTTATTTTTTTATTACATTGCACAAAACTGGATATGACTGATGTGTGTAATTGTTCACAACTACCGAATTGTTTAGCATCTATTTTAGCTAAAGCATCTTCTACCGCGTCTAACTTTAAGCGGTCGTACTCGTTAAGATAAAATAAAATTTCACGGTGAGAATTGTCGGAAGCTCTATCTATGTCATCGCCTACTTTCTCGTTTAAGTAAGAAGTTTCTTTATCCTTTATTCTTTTTACTTCTTTAAGAATATCATTCCGTTCTTTTTTTAATCTATTTCTTATTTTTTCTGTTTCTTTTTCATTCATTATTCTTTATTGTAATTATTTTTCAAAAAATTACAAATTACAACACCGGCAAGTACTCATTCAGTTCATAATCGGTTACATACCTTCTATATTTTTCCCATTCAATCTTTTTGTTTTCTATAAACTTATAAAATACATGTTCTCCAAGCGTTTTTTTAAGAAACGCGGATTTTTCAACTTCCTGAATTGCCTCTATTAAACTTCCCGGCAAAATTTCAATGCCGAGTTTTTCTTTTTCTTTTTGTGAAAGATGAAAAACATTAACCTCAACCGGATCGGGCAGCTCATATTTATTTTTTATTCCTTCTAAACCGGCGGCAAGCATCACACTGAAAGCAAGATATGGATTACATGCTGGATCGGGAAAACGCAATTCTATTCTTGTAGCATTCTCCCTACCTGGCTTATACATAGGAACTCTTATAAGAGCAGAGCGATTCTTTTGTCCCCATACTATATCTACAGGCGCTTCGTAACCCGGCACAAGCCGTTTATATGAATTAACCCACTGATTGGTAATAGCACATATTTCTCTTGCATGCTTCATTACGCCGCCGATAAAATAACGGGCTTCATCGGAAAGATGATATTCTGCATCAGCAGAATAAAAAACATTCCTGCCGTCTTTAAAAAGCGACTGATGAACATGCATACCGCTTCCATTTTCTCCCATAAGCGGTTTCGGCATAAAAGACGCATAGACATCATTCTGCCACGCTATTGCTTTTACCGTCACCTTATATGTTATTACATTGTCTGCCATCTCAAGCGCCGGACCATATCTTAAATCAATTTCATGCTGAGAAGGAGCTACTTCATGATGAGAATATTCAACAGATATGCCCATTTTTTTTAATGCTACTATAGTATCACTTCTTAAATTATGTCCGAGATCAAGAGGAAGCAAATCAAAATATCCGCCTTCATCCATAATCTCAGGTGATTTATCGCTCTTAAAATAAAAATATTCTACTTCAGGACCTATATTAAATACATCATATCCGGCGGATTTCATCTCATCAAGATTTTTTTTTAATATATAGCGGGCATCTCCAATATATGGTTTCCCATCTGGAGTTTTAATATCACAAAACATTTTACCAACAATACTTTTATCCTGCGACCATAACGGCAGCAGAGAAAAAGTTGATATATCCGGCAATGCAATAAGATCACTTTCGTATATTCTGGCAAACCCTTCTATAGAAGATCCATCAAATCCCATCCCTTCATTTATAGCATTTTCAAGTTCTTCGGAAGTAATGGCAAATGATTTAACCTTTCCTAAAATATCAACAAACCACAGTTTAATAAACTCTATTTTTTTTTCTTGTACTATTTTTATCACATCTTCTTTTGTCAAATTTCTATTACTCATTTTTTTAACTCCTTGTTACAACAGCAACATTTTTATCTTTTAATTATAGTAATTAAAATTTTTTTTGCAAAAAATTATTTTTTAACCCAAGTTCGCCAAAAATGAGGAGTAAACACCCA
>CAZPHG010000035.1:0-8328 GCA_964586585.1 uncultured bacterium
GAAGAGCAAATTTGATGTAATATTGCAAGCTGCAGGTGATAAAAAAATTCAAGTAATAAAAGCAGTGCGCGAAATTACAGGGCTCGGATTAAAAGAATCAAAAGGTCTTGTAGATGCTGCACCGAAGGCGGTTAAAGAAGGATTGGATAAAGAGTCCGCAGAAAAAATTAAGAGCCAGCTGGAAGAACAGGGCGCAGTTGTTGAATTAAAATAATGCTTTATAGGGATATACCAACAAAATCTAAAAATTTTTCTTCTCAGAAAATATTTTTAGAATTACCTGATTTGCTTAGGATTCAGCAAAAATCTTACAATGATTTTCTTCAGCAGAAAGTGGATATGTATGGAAGAGAACTCCGCGGATTACAGGAAGTTTTTAAAGATGGCTTTCCTGTTGAAAACATAGACGGTACCGTGAAATTGGATTTTAAGGGCTACCAAGTAGAAAAGCCAAAATATACATTAGAAACTTCTGTGAGAAAAGATGAAACCTATGCTCATCCTATCAAAGTGAAATTTTCTCTTGAAGTTCTTCGCGAAGGAAGAAAAAAGCCTGATATAATAGAAGATGAGATATATCTTTTTGATTTGCCTAAAATGACACCTTCCGGTACATTTATTATAAATGGAGTTGAAAGAGTTGTTGTAAATCAGCTTCATAGGTCACCCGGCGTAAGTTATGAAGAAGATAAAAAGCAGGGTGTTTCTAATCTTGGCAAACGATTATATTCTGGCAGAATAATTCCATACAGAGGTTCTTGGGTGGAATATGAATATAATAATCATAATGAACTTTATGTCAGAATAAATCGTAAAAGAAAATTTCCATTTACAATATTTTTGCGCGCGATGGGGTGGGAAAAAAACGAAGATATATTAAGATTATTTTATTCAACTAAAATTGTTGACATAAAAGGAATGAGAAGCGATAAAATTATAGGCAAAATATTAGTATCTGCTCCGTTATCTCAAAAAACCCTTCCTGAAACAGAAAAAAATACAGATACTAAAGATTTCGATGAATTTTTTGGAACTTCAAATCAGATAATAACAAAAGAACTTCTTGATAATTGGAGAAAGTATGATATAAGAAAAGTAGAAATAGCCGATTTTAATCAATGGGAAGAAGAAAAAGCGATAAACGATCAAACAATACATCTTACTTTAAAGAAAGATAGTATTGATACAAAAATTGATGCTATATATGAAATTTTCAGAATTTTACGAGCGCAACAGCATATCACGCCGGAAGTAGCTGAGGAATATTTTGATACATTGTTTTTTAAAAGTACAAGAAAATATGATCTTACAAAGGTCGGCCGCTATAAAATTAATAAAAAATTAAAAGATGTTTATGAAAAAGTAGTATTTCCAATACCCGGTCTTCATAAAGGAAATCTTGTTTTTTCAGATATTGTCTGTGCTGCAAAGTATATAATAAATTTAAACAATCAGACAGAAGGCGAAGTTGATGATATAGACCATCTCGGTAACCGCAGAGTTAGAACAGTAGGCGAGCAACTTGAAAATCAGTTGAGAAAAGGAGTCTCGCACCTTTCAAAACTTATAAGAAGTAAAATGAATATGCAGTCACACGAAGATGCCACTCCGTTCACACTTATAAATCCGGCTCCTATAGTATCATCTATAAATAAATTTTTTGCTACCGGTGAACTTTCTCAATTTATGGCGCAGACAAATCCGCTTTCAGAACTCACTCATAAAAGAAGAATTTCTGCACTTGGTCCAGGCGGATTAAATCGCAAAAGAGCAGGTTTTGAAGTGCGGGATGTGCATCATACTCACTATGGAAGAATATGTCCCATTGAAACACCGGAAGGAGCAAATATAGGTTTAAGAACTTCTTTGGCTATATATGCCAGAATAAATCAATACGGGTTGATAGAAACTCCTTATAGAAAAGTTGAGAATGGGTGGCTTTCGGATAAAATTGAATATTTTACAGCTGATATTGAAGATGATTTTGTGATAGCGCCCGGCAATATTAAAATAGATAGTAATTTAAACCTGCCAGAAGGTCTTATAATTGCAAGACATAGAGGAACTTTCCCGCAGGTAAAAAAAGAAGATATTGACTACATAGATATATCGCCGAAACAAATGGTTGGCGCCGGTGCGGGATTAATACCTTTTCTTGAACATGATGATGCTAATCGTGCTTTAATGGGTTCTAATATGCAGAGACAATCATTACCGCTTATGATTACTGAGCCGCCTATAGTAGCAACGGGAATGGAGAAAGTGATAGCGGGAAATTCAGGTTCCTTGCTTAAAGCAAAACGTTCAGGAACTGTAATTTATATTGATGCAAAAAAAATAGTTATACAGGCGGATAAAACTAAAGGAAAAGAAATTTCTACTAAGGATATCGATATTTATAATCTTATAAAATACCACAGAAGCAATCAAGATACAAATTACAGCCAAACGGTTGTTGTTTCTTTATATGAAAAAATCAAAGCTGGCGCTGTTATTGCAGATGGTCCGGGTACGGCAAAAGGAGAATTAGCGTTAGGTAAAAATATATTAGTTGCCTTTATGTCTTGGGAAGGATATAACTTTGAAGATGCTGTTTTAATATCGGAAAGATTGGTAAAAGATGAAGTTTTTACATCAATCCATATACATGAGGAAGAAGTAGAAGCAAGGGATATGAAAATCGGTAGCGAAGAGATAACCCGGGATATACCTAATGTCAGTGAATATAAATTAAGGAATTTAGATGAAAACGGTATAATTTGTGAAGGCGCTTATGTGTTGCCTGGTGATATTTTGGTTGGAAAGGTGACTCCGAAAGGAAAAACCAATTATGCGCCGGAAGTAAAACTTTTAAAAATGATATTTGGTAAAAAAGCCGAAGATGTAACAGATTCTTCTTTAAGGGTTCCTCCCGGCAGAGAGGGTAAAATTATAAGAATTGAAGTTTTTGAAAGAAAAATAAAACTTTCAAAGCATAGAAGTAAAATTTTTAACGCAGAAATTGAAAAACAATACATCGCTGAAATAGAAGAATTGAGAAAAAAGAAGAATTTAAAAATGCTGGAAATGCGCTGCAGGGTAAAAAGCGGAATGTTATCCCAAAAAAAATATGAAAAATTAAAGAAATTAAATGTTATTCTTATTCAGTCGGAAATAGATAATCTTCTAAAAGAGAAAGAAATAGAAATTATAGATTTGGTTAAAGGTGATGAACTTCCACCTATGGTATCAAAAAAAGTGAAAATTTTTATAGCAAGTCAGCGAAAAATTTCCGTTGGCGATAAAATTGCCGGTCGACATGGAAATAAAGGTGTTGTTTCAAAAATATTACCGGTAGAAGATATGCCTTACACTGAAGATGGCATTCCGATAGATATAATTTTAAATCCTTTAAGTGTTCCGTCAAGAATGAATGTAGGACAGATATTAGAAACGCATATAGGCTTGGCAGCAAAAAAGGCAAATATTCAGGTAATTACTCCGGTATTTGACGGAGCAGATGAAGAAAATATCAGAAAACTGCTGAAAGACAATAATCTTCCCGAAACGGGAAAAATGTGTCTTTATAACGGTAGAACCGGCGGTTCATTAGGAAATAATGTTACAATAGGTTATGTTTATATAATGAAACTTGAACATATGTCGGATGATAAAATGCATGCTCGTTCAACGGGTCCTTATTCTTTAATAACAAGACAGCCGTTAGGTGGAAAGGCAATGTTTGGCGGACAGAGATTTGGAGAGATGGAGGTTTGGGCGTTAGAAGGATATGGTGCAGCTTATACTCTTCAGGAATTTCTTACTTATAAATCCGATGATATAAAGGCAAGAACTGAAATGCATGAAGAAATAATAAAAGGATCTGAAATTTCAGATCCCTCTGTTCCTGAATCATTTAAAGTTTTAGTTAAGGAGCTGCAGTCTTTAGGCTTAAAAGTAATATTGGAGAATGTAAGTGGGGGGGACTCCAAATGATAAACCTTATTCATTTGCACCCACCTGAGATAAAATAATGGGTAAAAATTTAGATTATAAAACATTTAATGCAATAAAATTGATGATTGCTTCTTCCGAAGATATAAAAACGTGGTCGTATGGAGAAGTAAAAAAACCTGAGACAATAAATTATCGTACTTTTAAGGAGGAAAAAGACGGTTTGTTCTGCGAAAGAATTTTTGGTCCGATGAAGGATTATGAATGCAATTGCGGTAGATATAAATATCCGCGGCATAAAGGAGTTATATGCGAAAGATGCGGAGTAGAAGTAACCGAAAGAGAAGTCCGCAGAGAGCGAATGGGGCATATTGAATTAGCCGTTCCTGTCGCTCATGTATGGTATATGCATAAGCCGCCTTCAAGGATGGGAATGCTTCTTGACCTTAAGAGATCTGATGTAGAAAGAATAGTGTATTACGCTGCCTACATAGTCACAGAAATTAAAGATAAAAATATTAAATTAGGCATTAAAAAAATAAAAGTAGGTCAGTTAATATCTATAGAAGATTATCAATTACTTAAAAATGAATTTGATTCGGATTTTGAAGCTCTTATAGGTGGAGAAGCAATTTTAAATCTTCTTGACAAAATAAATCTTAAAAAAATATCTAAAAATATCCGTAAAAATCTTACTGCCGACAAAGGAAGCAAAGGAGTAAAAACATACTGGATGCGCCGTCTGAAAGTAGTAGAAGATTTTATTAATTCCGGTAACGATCCGAAAAATATATTAATGAAACATATTCCTGTTCTTCCGCCGGAACTGCGTCCCTTGGTACCTCTTAAAGGTGGCAAATTTGCTTCTTCGGATTTAAATGATTTATATAGAAGAATTATAAACCGCAATAACCGTCTTAAACAGATAACGGAAATGGGAGCGCCTACAGTTATGCTCCATAATGAAAAAAGACTACTGCAGGAAGCAGTGGATGCACTCATAGAAAATGGTGCGCGCGGAAGAACTGTCACCGGAGCAGGAGGACGGCCGTTAAAATCTTTATCCGATACTATTAAAGGAAAGCAGGGAAGATTTCGCAGAAATCTATTAGGAAAAAGAGTTGATTATTCAGGTCGTTCGGTAATAGTGATAGGTCCGCATCTTAAATTAAATCAATGCGGCTTGCCAAAAGATATGGCAATTGAGTTATATAAACCTTTTATATTGAGAGATTTGATAAAAAAAGGGGTGGCGCAGAACTTGAAATCCGCCAGACCGTTTCTTGAATCTAAAAGTCCTGTAGTTTATGATATTCTTGAAAATATAATAAAAGAACATCCTGTGCTTTTAAATCGTGCTCCTACTCTTCACCGAATGGGAATTCAGGCATTTGAACCGGTACTTATAGAAGGGAAAGCAATTCAACTTCATCCTTTGGTTTGCACGGCGTTTAATGCCGATTTCGACGGTGATCAGATGGCGGTTCATATTCCTATTTCACCTCAGGCCTGTATTGAAGCGAAAATATTGATTTTATCAACAAATAATATTATTTCTCCGTCAAGCGGTAATTCTATTGTAAGTCCTACGCAGGATATAATAATGGGCTGTAATTATCTTACTAAGGAAAAAAGTGGAGTCAAAGGCGAAGGAACAATTTTTTCCGATATTTCCGAAGTAATAGTTGCCTCTCAGCAAAATAAAATCGATATTCATGCAAGAATAAAAGTTAGAGGGGTGAACAAAATAAAAGAATCTCCGAAATGGACGAAAAAAGAATTTAAAAATCCTGATATTTGGACTGATTACACTACTGTAGGAAGAGTTATTTTTAACGATAATATACATGGAATAATTGGGTATGTAAATAAAGAATTAACTAAAAAAATATTGAATGAATTAGTAGAAGAATGTTTCTGGAAAATAGGGAAGTATGAGACTGTTAAACTTTTAGATGCACTTAAAACACTTGGATACAAGTATGCCACATTGAGCGGCATTTCAATTGCTATAGATGATATGCATGTTCCTAAAGATAAAGAAAAATTAATATTAGAATCTGAAGAAAAAGTTAAAAAAGTGGAAAATAATTACAATAAAGGCATTATCACCAATATTGAAAGATATAATAATGTGATAGATATATGGAGTAATGTTACCGATAGAATTGCTGTAGCCATGATGAAAGAAATAAAAGAAAGAGATGATAAAAAGTATGACGAAAAAAGTGGTTTAAAATTTAATCCTATTCAGTTGATGGCTTTTTCCGGCGCAAGAGGTTCTATAGATCAGATAAGACAGCTTGCGGGAATGAGAGGTTTGATGAGCCGGCCGCATAAAGCAACCACGGGCGGAGTAGGAGAGATAATAGAATCACCGATAAAATCAAATTTTAGAGAAGGACTCACGGTATTGGAATATTTTATATCAACTCATGGCGGCCGTAAGGGATTAGCAGATACAGCGTTAAAAACGGCGGAGGCAGGATATCTGACCAGGCGGCTTGTAGATGTAGGACACAATATTGTAATAAAAGAAGACGACTGTAATACTTTAAACGGCATTAGAGTCGGATTTCTCAAAGATGGAAATGAAATAATTGAGGGTTTTGCCGAAAGAATTAAGGGTCGTGTGAGCTTGCAGCATATTGTGAATCCTGTTACCGATGAATTGATACTTAAAGACGGTGAAATTATAAGTGGAGAAAATGCGTTAAAAATAGAAAAAAGCGAAATATCAAATATAAGAATTAGATCGTCTCTTACCTGCGAAACGAAAGAAGGAATATGTAGTAAATGTTATGGTTTTGATCTATCAACAGGAAAACTTGTAAAACCCGGTTTAGCTGTAGGTATAATTGCCGCTCAGTCCATCGGCGAACCCGGTACGCAGCTTACCTTGAGAACTTTTCATATAGGCGGAACTGCCTCGCGGATTGCTCAAAGATCGGCAATTATATCTCAATATAATGGAGAAATTGAATTTTTAGACATAAGATCAACTAAAAATAGATTGGGAGAATATATAAATATATCCAGAAAAGGAAAAATAGTAATAAGAAAAAACGGGAGGCAAGTAGAAGAATTTGATGTTCGCTATGGCGCGCGTATTTTTATGAAGCCATTGAAAAAACCGCAGCCGGTGAAACGCGGAGATATGATTACAGAATGGGATCCGTTTTCATTGCCGTTAATTACCGAAATAAACGGAACGGCGAGTTTGTCTGATATAAAAAAAGGAATTACGGTAAAAATAGAGACAAATCAGGCAACAGGCAGAGAAGAGCGGGTGATAATTCCATATAAATCTCCGAAATTGCATCCGCAGATTGAAATAACTACAAATAAAGGAGAAAAGAAAATATATCCGCTTCCGGTAGATACTCATTTGGTTGTTAATGAAGGTGATGAGGTAGCAACAGGGGATGTTCTTGCCAAGATACCGCAGGAAGTAATAAAGACAAGAGATATAACCGGCGGCTTGCCGCGAATAATTGAATTATTTGAAGCGCGTAAACCGAAAAATAGCGCGGTAATAACTGAAATAGATGGGATAGTTAAACTTGGAACTATTGAAAAAGGCGCATTTAAGGTCACAGTGGAAAGCGAAAAAATAGAGCCGCGTTCCTATGTAATCCCACCGGGAAAACATCTTGTTGTTTATGAAGGAGACAGAGTTTATGCGGGCGAGCCGCTTACAGATGGCGCTATAAATCCGCATGATATGTTAATAGTTAAAGGTGACAAAGAAGTCCAGGAATACTTAGTAAATGAAGTTCAGGGTGTATATAGGCTCCAGGGTGTTAGTATTAATGACAAGCATATAGAGATTGTGGTGAAGCAAATGCTTTCTTTTGTACAGATTATAGACAGCGGAGACACTATATTATTGGAAAAAGATATTATACAAAAGAGTGTGGTTGATAAAGTCAATAAAAAAATACAGCAAAAAGGTAAAAAACCTGCTCGTTATCATTCAAAACTTCTTGGTGTTTCAAAAGCGTCGCTATCAGGAGGAAGTTTTATTTCTGCAGCTTCGTTTCAGGAAACTACAAGAATTTTAACCGAAGCAGCTGTTGCGGGACAAACTGATTATTTAAAAGGATTGAAAGAAAATGTTATAGTAGGAAAATTAATACCTGTTGGCACAGGATTATTTTCCAAAAAGATGAAAGAGACAAAAAAAGTAGAAAAAATGCAAAAAGTGGAGACTGAATAAGGGAGTAAATATGCCTACAACAAATCAACTTATAAAAAAAGGGCGTAAAAAATATGTCAAAAAACACAAAACACCGGCTTTAGGGAAATGTCCTCAAAAACGCGGGGTATGTGTGCGGGTTTTTACAACAACGCCAAAAAAACCTAACTCTGCATTGAGAAAGGTTGCAAGAGTAA
>CAZPHG010000036.1:0-7237 GCA_964586585.1 uncultured bacterium
TGCTCTTCCGATCTGATGGATAAAGCACTTAAAATGATAGGAGAAAGCGAGAGAGGAGTATTTCTTTATATGAGACAGGAGGGGCGGGGGATAGGGCTTGCAGGTAAGATAAAAGCATATTCTCTTCAGGATAAAGGTTTAGATACAGTAGAAGCAAATCACGCACTTGGATTTAAGGCGGATTTAAGAGATTATGGTATTGGAGCGCAGATTCTTTCGGATTTTGGACTTACAACAATAAAATTAATTACAAATAATCCTAAAAAGATTGTGGGACTTTCAGGATATGGTCTTACGATTACAGAGAGAGTATCTATAAAATCTTCTCCTAATCCGCACAACGAAAAATATCTTAAAACTAAAAAAGAGAAGATGGGACATTATCTTGATTGAAAAAAGGAATAAATATTATGAAAATTGTAAAAGGAAAGATTAGCGGGATAGGAAAAAAGGCAGCAATTGTGCTTTCCAGAAGAAATGATCAGGTTTCTTCAAGATTGCTTGACGGAGCAGTGGGAGAACTTATAAGAAGCGGAGTAGATACTAACGATATTACAGTATATGAGGTGCCGGGTTCTTGGGAAATAGCAGGTTGTGCTGCGAAATTGAGAAAATATTCTTCTTATGATTTATTGATATGTCTTGGCGCAGTAGTGAGAGGCGATACCCCACATTTTGAATATATATCCGCACAGGTTGCAAGAACTATAGCAGAAGAATCGTTAAAAAGCGGGTATCCTGTCGCATTTGGTATTCTTACTTGCGATAGTCTGGATCAAGCAATTGAAAGATCAGGCGGAAAGGGCGGAAATAAAGGGGAAGAGGCGGCAAGAGCCGCTTTAGAAATGAGTGATTTATATCAAAAGATAAAATAAATGGGAATACGGCGAGAGGCAAGAAAATTAGCAGTGCAGGTTCTTTATATCACTGATATATTAAATATATCAGCTAAATCTGCGAAAGATATAGTATTTGATAAATCACTTCAGCCACTCGTTAAAGAATTCACCGAAGAACTTGTAGAAGGAACATTAAAAGAAATAAAATTCATTAATGACTTAATCTTAAAGTATACAAAAAACTGGCAATTTGACAGAATAGCTAAAGTTGACAGAACTATATTGAGGTTGGGGCTTTATGAACTTTTTTTTGAAGATTCAATACCTGCTAATGTATCAATAAATGAAGCGGTAGAACTTGCAAAATATTATTCTACTTCAAAATCGCATAAATTTGTAAATGGAATTTTAGATGCAGCAGCAAAGAAAAAATAAAGAAAAAGAGATAAAAGAACTTCGCAAAATAATAAATTATCATAATCATCTCTACTATGTACAGGGAACTTCTGAAATATCCGACGCTGAATATGATAAACTCTATCGGCGTCTTATTTTGTTTGAAGAAGAAAATCCTGAGTTTTTTGACCCTGACTCTCCTACCCAGCTGGTGGGCGGTGAGCCGTTAAAAGAATTTGAATCAGCAATTCATATTGTTCCAATGCTTTCTCTTTCTAATACTTATACTAAAAATGAAGTATTAGAGTGGGAGGAGAGAATATCTAAATCTATTTATTCCAATAAATCATATTGTGTTGAAGAAAAAATTGACGGTGTCGGAATTTCTCTTATATATGAAAAGGGACGGCTTTTGAAAGCGGTAACAAGAGGAAACGGAATTAAGGGAGATGATATAACTTTAAATATAAGAACACAAAAAATTATTCCGCTGATTCTTATGGTTAAAGCACCGCCAAAACTTATTGAAATAAGAGGAGAATTATTTATAAGATTATCAGAATTTGACAGAATTAATGAAAATCAAAAAAAGAAAAAAGAAGCATTATTTGCTAATCCGAGAAATATTTGCGCCGGCACTTTGAAACTTTTAAATCCTCGCAAGGTATCGGAAAGGAAACTAAATGCTTTTTTTTATTCAGCAGGCGCCTGGGAAGGCGAGGGGAAACCGTCAACACAGGGTAAACTGTTGAAATTATATAAAAATTGGGGATTGCCTGTAAATAATAACTATAAAATTTGCTCGGACATTGATGAAGTTTTTGAAATTTATAATACATTTTCCAAAGAAAGAAATAAAAGGGACTATGAAATTGATGGCATAGTAATAAAAGTTAATTCATTTGACTATCAGCAAGAACTCGGCGCAACTTCAAAAAGTCCAAGATGGGCAATAGCGTATAAATTTAAATCAAAAAAATCTATAACAAAAATTAAAGATATAAATTATAGTGTAGGAAGAACCGGAGTCATAACACCGGTTGCATTATTAGAACCTGTTTCCGTAGGTGGAGTTACGATTTCCAGAGCAACACTTCATAATTTTGATTATATAAAAAAACTTGGAGTTTCTGTCGGCGATAATGTAGAAATAGAAAGAGGCGGCGATGTAATACCTAAAATTTTACGAAAGATAAAAAATATAAAAATTTCAACTAATGCTCATTCTACGGAATGTACGCCCCCGATTTTTTGTCCATCTTGCGGAGGAGATGTCTTAAAAGATCCGGATGGAGTATACTATAGATGCATAAATATGTCCTGTCCGGCGCAGATGATACAAAAACTGCTTCATTTTGCCTCGCCGGCGGCAATGGATATAAAAAATTTAGGCGAAAGCGCCGCAGTTCAACTTATAAAAAAGGAATTGGTAAAAGATTTATCGGATATTTATAAACTTAAAAAAGAAGATATTATCAAATTAGAACTTTTTGCCGAAAAGAAAGCAGAGAATTTAATTGCTTCAATAGAAAAAAGCAAAAAATGCAGTTTAACAAATTTCATATTTGCGATTGGAATTAGAAATATAGGTCATCATATTGCAAGGTTGCTGGCAAATGAATATAAAAATATTGATACTCTTATGAACATCAAAGTAGTTGACCTTGAAAAAATAAATGAAATAGGAGAAATAGGAAGTCAATCCATAGTAAAATTTTTTAGTATTAAAAAGAATAGAGCGGTTATAAAAACATTATTAGATAGCGGTGTTCAACCGATTCATCAGTCAGTATTAAGCAAATATAAAGATAAAAAATTTGTTTTTACAGGCTCGCTTATAAATTACAGTAGAACCGAAGCGGCTGAAAAAATAGAAAAAGTAGGCGGAAGATTAATTACATCTTTAACAAGCGGCGCAGATTATCTTATTGTCGGTAAAAATCCAGGTTCAAAACTGAACAAAGCAAAAAAATATAATATAAAGATAATATCGGAAAAGGAATTTGAAAAAATGCTCAGGAAAAATTAAAATAAATGAAAATACATATTTGTTCATCTCGATAATATCCTTTCTCATTCTGTCCTCCTCTGCTTTTTACTTCTTTAACCACTAAATATTTAGCAGAGGTTATTATACTAAAAGGGGACATTTTCATTTTGCTCCTACATAATTTGACAAATGAAAAAAAATATATTATTATCAATATTATGACTGACCAGTCAGTCATAATGCTGTAATAAAAATAATGAATAAAAAAGAAAAAATTTTAAAGCAGGCAAAAAAACTATATGCACATAAAGGGTATCATGAAACCAGTATGGATGAAATAGCAGTTGCTTCAGGAATGGCAAAAGGTACTCTTTATCTATACTTTGAAAATAAAGAAGACATCTTTGTTAATGTGATTTTTTCTATTATACAAGAAAGCGATACCTGGCTTGATACTGCGAGGAAACTTGATAAAGATTTATGGAGTAAAATAGAGTATCTGATTAAAAAAGCAATTACATATTATACTGAAAACGAAGAGGTGTTTAGAATATTAATCGCAGAAACTCCGTTGAAAAGCATACTAATGAAAAAAAGAGCAAAAGAAACAAAAAAAATCATAAAAGCAAAAATAATTAAATTGGCAGCAATTTTTAAGTTACATAGAAAAGAAGGGGTAATCTCAGACGAAATTACAGACACCGAAGCTGCTCAATTATGTCAGATAGTAATAGGAGGGATGGTTAGAGGTGTGCTTGAAGGCACAGTGAATAGGTCAAGTAAAAATATACAATTATTAATAAGGTTTTTAAAAAATGGTATTGCGCAGCGTTAAGAAAAACGACACAAAAGCGTCGTTTTTTAGCGGAGCAAATCGAAGCGTTAAACACATAATATTATTTACAGTAATTTTTTTGACTGTCTTTGGTGTCGGGTTAGCAAAAGAGCCCCTCACTTTACAGGATTGTATTGAACTTGGAATGAAATATAATTTTGAAATAAAAAAATACAATCTTGATATTTTAATTGCGAAAGAAAATACCCTGTTGTTTAAGTCACGATATGAACCGTTAATTAGATCTCAGTTAGGAAGAGCGCAGATTACAAATGTAGGTTCTGCCGCTCTCTTCGGCAGTGAGATAAAAAGAGATGCTGTATCTATCGGGTTCAATAAAAAGTTAAGGCAGACCGGCGGCAGATTATCGCTTGACTGGGAAAAAGAAAGAAAAGACAGCGGTTCTGTTTTTATCGGTCTTGCCGATGTCATCAACCCCTCATATCAATCAAAAGCAAGATTATCTTATGTTCAGCCGATTTTGAAAAACTTTGCTGCTTCTAATGATAAAAAAAATATTCAGATATTAAAATTAACTGAAAATATAGCGGAATTAGCTCTTAGCGGACAGAAAAAAATGCTAAAAAATAAAATAGAAAAAGCATATTTAAATATGAATTTTGCTTATCAAAATCTTGCTATTCAAAAAACTTTTCTCAATCGTGTAACAAAACTTCTTTATGTTAATAGACAAAGATTTAAAGACGGGCTTATAGATGAAGTAGATGTAATAGCAACAGAATCTGCGGTAATTCTGCGAAAGGCATCTATTTTATTCGCAGAAGATAAACTAAAAAACGCAAAAGATAATTTAATTAATATAATCGGATTGTCTGTTGGAGGTAGCCATAATTTCATAATAGAATATCCATCGGCATTTAACCATTCTAAATTAAACGAGAGCCAGACAATTAAAGCGGCGCTCTCTCAAAGAAATGATTTAAAAATAATTGAAAAAATAGTACAAATAAATGAAATTAATAACAGAATTAAACAAAACGAAAAACTACCGTCATTAGACCTTAAACTTCAATATAGTTTAAATAGTTATGCCGCCGAATGGAGAAAAAGTTTCAGTTCTTTTGAACCGTCGTGGTATGTGGGATTGAACTTAAATTTATTTCCGTTTGGAAAACGAAGCAGCGCCATTATCAGACAAAGTCGCCACGAACACAGCAAAAATATTGCCGCCATTGAAAAACAAAAAAGTACTATTATAACGGAGGCAAGGATTATTACACGCACCGTTAATACATTAGCTTTATATGTGGACTCTGCGCGTAAAGTAAAAAAGTTGCAGGAGAAAAAACTACAATTAGAAGAGGTGAAATTTGAGCATGGTCGGACTTCAATACACAGATTGTTAAATTTTCAAGATGATTTAAGCCGCGCGGAGATTGAAGTTCATAAGGCGCTTACGGATTATTATAAAGCAGTAGCGAACTTAAAATTAATTACAGGATTCGATAAATGAGTATAGCATCATTTTCCATTAAACATAAAGTTTTAGTTAATTTACTTACAATTTTAGCGATTATAGCAGGCGCCTATGCTACTATTCAAATGCAGCGTGAAGCTCTTCCTATCGTAGAAGTTGGTTTTGTTTTTGTGCGAACTGTCCATCCCGGCTCTTCTCCAAGAGAAATTGAACAGTTAATTACAATTCCCATAGAAGACATATTAAAAAATATTGACGGTATAGAGACTTTCAGTTCTGTTTCGCGCGAGAGCGTTTCTTTTATATTTATAGAATTAGACCCGGATGCGAGAAATAAAGACAGGGTTATCAATGAAATAGGGCGAGAAGTAGATAGAGTTGATCTTCCTGATGATTGCGACGACCCTGTTGTAAGGGAAATTACACTTGAACATCAGATTATAGAAATATCTTTTACAGGCGAGAATATTCCCAAAGACGCACTACGGCAGTATATTAAAAATTTTGAAGATATAATAAAAAATATAGAAGGAGTAGGTTCTGTTGCCAAAGCAGGATGGCGGGATAAAGAAATACATATAGAAGTAAATCCTGCGAATCTTAAAAAATATCACATTTCGTTAGCCGGGATTATAAACAGTATAAAAAAACAAAATCTCAATATGCCCGGCGGAAAATTTACTGTTGGAAGACAAGAGGTAATTATCCGCACTATCGGCCAAATAAAAGGTGTTAATGAATTTGAAGATATAATTATCCGCTCAAATATAGATGGCCGACATCTTACTGTTGGAGATGTGGCAGAAGTGCGTGAAACATTCAAAGAACAGGATATTATCCATAGAACTAATGGAAAATTATCTGTAAATCTTTTGCCGAGAAAAAAAAGAACAGGAGATATCATAAGAATTGTTGATGAAATTAATCTCAAAATAGAAGAATTCCGTCCGACATTACCGAAAGAAGTTCAGATATACACTCTCAACGATATGTCTTTTTATGTGGAACGACGGCTGAATGTTCTGACTTCAAATGGAATAATAGGTCTGATATTATTGATGTTCACACTGCTTCTTTTTCTTAATTTTCGTATTGCTCTTGTTACCGCTATCGGAATTCCTTTTGCTTTTTTAACTGCGCTTCTTTTTATGTCATTCTTTGATGTTACTTTAAATTTGATAACTATGTTCGGACTTATATTAGTGGTTGGAATGATAGTAGATGATGCCATAATAGTTTCGGAAAATGTATACCGCTATATAGAAAAAGGTATGTCCCCGAAAGATGCCGCGATAAAGGGGGCTAATGAAGTTGCCGCTCCGATAACCGTCGGTATACTCACAACAGTCGCCGCTTTTCTGCCACTGATGTTTATATCGGGAATAATGGGTAAATTCCTGCGTTTTTTTCCTATGGGAGTAATATTCGTGCTTGCCGCTTCACTTTTTGAAGCGTTAGTAATCCTGCCTTCACATTTGGCTGAATGGGTAAAACCATTAAAGAGCAAACAGGAACTGCCTAATAAAACTGCCCGAAAAAAAATGTCTCTTTTAAGAAAAATACTGTTCTTTCCAATTTATCTAATAAAGCATTATCTTTTCTCAAATGACAGAAAAGGTAGCGAAGCAAAATGGTTTAAAAAATTAATCAGCGGTTATAATCGGCTACTTAATTTCAGTATAAAGCGCCGCTATAAAATGTGTTTAGGCGCTATAATTGTTTTTATCGGAGCGGCAATT
>CAZPHG010000036.1:7247-7677 GCA_964586585.1 uncultured bacterium
GTAAAAATAATGCCTTTTGATCTTTTTCCAGATATAGTAGAAACCTTTTATGTAAGGATAGAAACTCCCAGCGGAACATCGCTAGAAGAAACAAATAAAGTGATGTTGCAGATAGAAAAAATAATAATGAGATTACCTGAAGAAGAACTTAAAGATTTTACCACCACAGTGGGATTTTTAGGGGAAATCGGCGGTGGCAGCCTGTTTGATAAACGCGGAAGCAACTACGCTCAGAGCGTTATATTTTTAACTCCCCATCAAGACAGAAAAAATGATGCTGATACTATTATTGCCAATTTAAGAAAAGAAATTTTAAATGAAAACATACAGGGAATATCATATATCTCATTTGAAAAATTAGAAATGGGTCCTCCGGTAGGGAGACCTATTATGGTAGAAGTACGCGGATATGAATTTTCCACGCTTACGG
>CAZPHG010000036.1:7687-7925 GCA_964586585.1 uncultured bacterium
AAATAACAGAAAAAATAAAAGCATATATGGCAGGGATATATGGAGTAGAAGATATTAAAGATGATTATGAGCCGGGCAAAGAAGAACTACAAATATCAATAAATAAAAGAGAGGCGGCGCGGTTAGGGTTGGATGTCAGCCGGATTGCCGCGACAGTGCGTTTTGCTTTTGAAGGCGGTGTTGCGACAACTTTTAGAAAAAGAGACGAGGAAATAGAAGTAATTGTCAAAATTCCCGA
>CAZPHG010000037.1:0-7780 GCA_964586585.1 uncultured bacterium
TTGAAATAGGTCCGCTAACAGAAATTCTGAAAATATCAGATGTAAACGACCTGTCAACATACTCTTCTCGTTTAATATTTATATCTAACATATCTCCGTCTTCATTTATATCTTTATTGAAATCATACTCATCAAGAAGAATCACTTCTTTTCGGCGGGGACTTTCAGCTCTTTCATTTGCATACCGCAAGTCAACAACCCAATCATTTCTAAAATCTATATCCGTTTCAATTTTAAGGCGAACGACATCTCTGTTTCTGCCTTCAAGCAATTGTTCCTCAAACTGCCGACTAATAATATCTATCCCAATCAGAGGTGTAAGTCCAAAAAAACCTGTATGTCTTTTTCTTAATATTCGCTGGCGAAATTCCACACCGGCTCTCCACTCCTGAAAGATTCCTGATTTATAAACAGGGGTACTTGCTCCTACTCTAAAATTCCTATTAAATACTTTTGGACGATAACTACCTTCTATTTTTATATCGCCACGACGCCACAACTCTTGTTCAATTTCAAGCTCTATTTCGCCATGACTCTTTTTAGTATTTTGTAGATATGCTTTATAACTTAAATCCAATTCCAATCTGACTCTTCTTCTCAATAATCTGGGGCCCCTTGCCATAACTCTAAATTTCCCTTCAAAGATAATATCGGACACACTATTCATATTCTTAAATCTATCTGTACGCATCACTGTTTTTCCTCGCGAAGAATCGGGATCATTATCATCATCGTCTACCTGTAGATCGTGGGGTTCTTCAAGTTTTCTTATTGCTCTTTCAGATAAATTAAATACATTACTATCAAATTTCAGTTCGCCTTCAATCCAGTATCTCGCTCTAAATCCGCCGAAAGCGCTTGATATAAAACACACACTTAACAACACTGCTAAAATTAATAATTTTTTCATTTTGTCTCTTGCTCCTTTTTAATTTCCAATCAGCAAGTCATATCTTGCCGGTTCTACTGTTTTTTTTAGTTTAAATTTACCGCCTTTTCCTTTCAGATATAATTGTAATGCGGCATAATAATGTTGCGGAAAAAGAAATTCCTTCCGTTTTAAGTTAAAAAGTTCTTCCCTTGAAAACCATCGGGCAATTTTAACTTCTTTATCTTTTAAACTTAAACTTCCGCCCGCTAAATCAGCAACAAAATATATCCGAATTCTTCCCTGTAAAGTTTTCTTTCTAATCCAGTTTGAAATCAGAAGTAATTGTTTTGGCTGAATATTTAAATTCACCTCTTCCTTAACTTCCCGATTAAGAGCATCCATAATCAATTCATTATTTTCAACACCTCCTCCTGGTAGCTTCCAGCCGGGCTTATAGTAATCCTGAGTAAGCAGAACTTTACCTTTATTTTGAATAATAGCATACACAGATATGCTGTTTTCATTAATCTTTTTCTTCTTCATTTTTTTCTTCGTCTAATTCGGGCCTGCGAATGCGAACCAGTAGTTTGTTCCCCGTTCCGGCAAGAAGCCCTACTTGAAGTTTATGTTTTCCGTCAGGAACATCAAATTTAATTCTGTCTCTATCCGCAACAACATAATTCATAAAAGAAATATTCGGACGGGGGGTTGCTTTAAAAGTTTGCCAGTCATAGGAAGCATCATCTAAAGAAATTTCTATAACATACCTACCGGGATTTGTCGTTCCTGGCGGTAAGAGAAGCCGCACATCGATGCGAATGCTTTCAGGTCCCTCTACTTCAAGCGCCACAGGTGAACCGCCGATTTGACAAAGCCACCAACTTTGAGTTTTGCCTGTATCAATAAAATTTATTTTAACTTTTTTACTTTCAATAGGAGAAAGTGTCTCCCATGAAATTGACGGAGGTTCCGTGCGTCTGGCGGTAAACCATCCAATAAAAATAAGCAATCCTGTAAAAAAAAGCAATGCAGGCAATCGAATTTTTCTCCAACGAATGACATGTTTCCAGCGGTCTTGCTGGATTTCTGGATAAACCTCTTTGCGTGCACGTTCTAAATCATTTGGAAAATCAATTTCTGCCCATGGTAGTCCGGCAATATTTACACCCTGAATGACAATTTCCGAGCAGGCAGAGCGCACACCTTCAATGACCCATTCATTATACCCGCTGTTCTCTACTATATGACTGACTCTTTGAAAAAGAACCCGGGCTCCATCTTCATTAAATCGCAGCAACCCGATACTTTCTCCATGTGTCGCCTCGGCGGGAAGATCTTTACCCAAATCAATTACACGGTGCTTGAAAATAGAGACCTTGGTTTGTTCAAGTCCTCTGCTGGAAGTAGAATCATAGGCAAGTGCATTTTCTTTACCTTTTAGCAGTTTTCCTAAAATATCCGGATGAAATAAAATATCACAGTTCATCAGCACGAACTGCCCGCTTTCCCATTTATCGCGGGCAAGCCAAAGCGAATAAAGGCTGTTGGTTTCAAGAAATTTGCGATTCTCAATGAACTCGGCTTTTGCCCCTACTGCCGCCCGCACAATCTCTGCTTTATAACCGACAACAACAATTATCTTATTAATTCCATTATCAGAGAGCACTTCAATCTGATGTTCTATAATAGTTCTGCCGCCAACTTCACAGAGACATTTTGGAAGCCCTTTAGAAACCTCTTGTAATCTACTGCCCACACCGGCAGCAAGTATTATCGCTTTCATTTTTATATCTCCTTTTTTAGTTCTTTCATATATTTTTTATTTACTCTGTTAATTTTATTTTGATGCAGCCAATTTTCAAACTCCTCCGGCGTGCCGGTGAAATGCACATATCCCTTATCAAGCAGCAAAATGCGGTTAACCTGTGAAAGAATACGGAAATCATGCGTTACCCACAAAGTCGTATGCCCCTCTGTTACCTCTAAAAGAAGTTTTGTCAGCGCATCGGAAGCTTCTGCATCTAAAGCGCTTGTCGGCTCATCTAATAACCAGATATTACCATCGCGAAGCAACGCCCGGGCAATGGCAATCCGTTGTTTTTCTCCGCCTGAAAACAAGCCACCCTGACGAAAAACAGGTGTATCATATCCTTTTTTAAGTTTTTCTATCATATCGGATATCTGAGCGCGACACGCAGCATTTTTTATTTCTTCAAGTGTCGCATCACTGCGTCCCATGGCGATGTTTTCCCTCAGTGTAAGCCCAAAAAACACGCTCTCCTGAAAAACTACACTCATTTCTTTACGCAACGACATTAGTGTATATTCGTTAATGGCTCGTCTATCTAAAAATATATTACCTATTTTGGGTTCTGAAAATCTTAATAAGAGCCTTATCAAAGAGGATTTTCCTGCGCCATTTGGACCTAATATAGCTACGCGTTCCCCTGCCTTTATTTGAAGAGAAACATCTTTGAGTATCCACTTCCTGCCGCCGCGCCGTGCGCGGGGACTTTTATAAGAAATATTTTCAAAAGAGATATCTCCGTTTAAGGAAGAAACGCTAATAGCGTCAGGTAAATCTTTAATTGACGGGTCTTTTTTTACAATTTTGATAAGACGGTCTGCGCAAGCGAGAGTTCTTCCTGTAAGAGCAGTTTGACGCGCAAAGCGGCGAAATGGTCCCAAAAGACCCCTTGCATAAGAGAAAAATAATATGAGCTCACCGATAGAAAATTGCCCTGCAATGACTGCTTGACTTCCCAACCAGAGTATGAGAGTGATGCTTACTACCATTAGAACTTCTATTCTCAAGAGAAGCCCCAATGCAATCCGCCTTACTTTCTGTTCTTCTTTAAGACTTTTTGCATTTTGTTTCTTAAACCGCCTGTCGGAAACTTCACCGGGCAGAAAAGTTTGAAATTCACGAATACCAAGTAAATCCTCTGCAACTACTGCTGCTAATTTTCCTTCACGCTTCCTTTGGATTTTAGCCTCTTTAAAAATTCGACTACCGCTTTTTCCCATAAGTAAAAATCCAACAACTCCGGAAAAAGCTAAAATCAGAGCTAACCTCGCATCTAAGAAAAAAAGAACAATAATCATAAATATAAACAACAGAACAGTTTGAAATGTGCGGGTAAGAATTGCCCTAACTCCGCGGCGAAGACGCGCAGTGTCATATACCACTCGTGTCAGTAATTCACCTATATCCCGTTTTTCGTGGAAAGCTAAAGATTGTTTTAAAATATGAGAGAAAATGTCTAATCGAAACTTCGCCAACATACGGTTTCCGAGCCCTGCTAAAAGCAATCTCTGTCCGTATTCGGCAACCGCTCTTGATACAGCAAAAAATATATATAAACCGCATAAAACTATGATTATAACATTAGTATCTCCAATCCATTGTAATGCGGGTAATACCTCGTATTTGTCTACTATCAAATCAATAATCCATTTCAGCGGCCAGGGTAAAGCAAGTTGAAAACCAATAACTAAAAATGTCAATCCAATTCCAGCTACTAAAAGTCCTTTATGAAGACGCGCATATGGCCAGAGAAGAACAGCAATGCTTTTCATTTTAATTATATCTTTAAGAATTCGGTGTTTTTTCTTTTTTGAGTTTTGTTTGTTCATTAATTCTTTTTTAGCCATTCTAATGTCCATTTAACAGCGGCATCGGTTGCTTTTCCGGGATTGTAAAAAAGATCCTTAGCCATACCCTGTCTGATAGATTTATTATGTTCTGGATGTTTTAAAGACCAATCCACTGCATTGATAACCTCATCCGGCCAATTGGCGGTTATTCCCCCTCTTCGTCCCCATGTTATTAAATCCACATTTTGTTTTTTCTTTTTTGCCACATGGAGTAGTTCAGGGACATCTATAAATACCATCGGTCTATCAAGCAGAGAATATTCGTTTGAAATAGAAGATGCATCTGTAATAAGTAGGTCTGCGATAAATAGATATGGAATTACATCAGGAGTTCGAAGAAGTTTAGTATGTTTGTCCATAAATTTATGTAATCGAAGAGGCCAATTATAAGATTCATCTTTCGGATGGTCATGCAGTTTGATTAATAAATCGTAACGGTTTTCCGCACAAAGACGCTTGATAACTTCTTCCCCCATTTTCTCTAATGAATTGTGTCTCTGTCCTGTGGGAGCATATAAAATGACAGGTCGGTGACCTGAAAAACCGAGACGATTCAAAATTGCTTTGCGGGAAAGTGTGCCGTCTATTAGACGGTCAACCTTAGGAAATCCGATAGGAAGAAGTCGTGGATCCCCTTGTCTAACGGAAAGTTCCGTGTGAAAAGCCCGCATCATATACGGACCTACAACGAATAAATAATCAAAGATAAGAATATTTGTCCGTATGGCAACATTCCTAAAAGAAATTCCATGGAAAACATGTACCCGAGTTTTATCGGATTTTGGAAAAAAGCCGGAAACATTTGAACAAAAAACCATATCAAATGTTCTGCGGGATATACTGCTGACAGGAATAATATTCTCTTTGGGAATTATGCGAAATCGGCGGTATAATCCATCGGCATCATATAAAGTTAAACCTTTTTTTTCTTCTGATTTTATGCGAAGTCCGCCTGAAAAATAGATTTCTATCCCGGGTATTTGCTTCAGCTGTTTGTAAATAGGCTGAAAACAAACAAAATGAACCGAAGCATATCCGGTAAAAAGAATTCGTTTGGGTTTAGATTGTAACATTAAAATACCTCCTTGTGGTTTTTTTTATTTTCTATTAAATTTTGCCTCCACTTTAATTGTGATTCCGCCTCTTGGACTGAAATATCCCGTAATCTCCGCTTCAAGAGGTTTACACGCATCAACTATATCATCAAGAATACGATTTATGATTTTTTCGGCAAAGCCACTGTAATTTCTGAATGAATAAAGATATAGTTTTAGCGATTTACTTTCAATACATTTTTTATTCGGCGCATAAGAAATTATTATATTAGCAAAATCCGGCTGTTTTGTAATGGGACATAGCGAAGTAAATTCATCAGTTTCAAATTCTACATAATAATTATTTGAAGATGAAGGATTATTAAATATCTCTAAAACTGCATCGTCAGGCGTATCGGGATATATCGTTTTACCCTGCTTCAATATTGAAAGTTCTTTCTTTTTCATTCTTTGCCCTTTGCCTTTTCTTCCGCTTCTCTGAATCCTTTTTCGCGTAATCTACAGCTTTCACACTTTAAGCAAGGCGCTCCTTCCTCCGAAGGAAAATAACAAGATGATGTAAGAGAAAAATTTACTCCTAATTTTTTGCCTTCTTTTATTATTTTTGCTTTACTCATTCTGATTAACGGCGCTTTAATTAAAATCTTTGTACTTTTTTTTGTGCCGAGCATAGCCGTTTCTTCAAAACTTTTTAAAAAATCTAATCTGCAATCAGGATATCCTGAGTAATCTCTTATATTAGCGCCTATAAAAACCGACTCGGCGCCAAGTGTCTCAGCCCACGAAACGGCTAAAGAAAGCAATATCATATTTCTTGCGGGTACATAAGTTACAGGCACACCTTTTGGCTTTTCAGTAAACATTTCACTCGGAAGCGGACATTCCGCATCAGTCGTAAGAGCCGAGTCTCCTATGCCTCGCAAATCAACCAAAAGTTTAAGCTGCTTTTTAACATTAAAAAAAGCGGATATTCTTTCCGCCGCTTTCAATTCAAATCTGCTCTTCTGCCCATAGTCAACAGTAAGAGAATAACATTCATACTTTAAATTTTTTGCTATGGCAAGACAAACTGCCGAATCCAGCCCGCCACTTAAAAGTATTACTGCTTTTTTCACCATTGCCGAGATTCTGTTTTTATCTGCGTCATCGCTTTTTTTAATGAGTTAAAAATTTCGTAAAGCATAATTTAAAAAATGGTTTTAGTCATTTTTCAGCATTGCCGGGATTTCTTTCCTGTTCATTTGATTTCAAATATTTTATGTATATTCGCCTGCACCCTTGCAGACGGAATCTTTTTCTTTACCACTTCTAAAAGTTTTTCAAAAGAAATGCAACCACCCGCAGGAGAAAAAAGTATCTCCGCCGCATCATTTGGATATTTTTTTAATGTCTCTAAACTCCAGTCAAAGTCATTTTGATCGGATATTACAAATTTGACCTCATCAATCTTTTTTAATTTTTCCATATTTGAAAAATTCATCTTCTTTGTCTCCCCTGAAGACGGTGTCTTTATATCAAGAATAATCAGGACATCAGCCGGCACAGATGAAATATCTTTAGAACCGTTTGTTTCAAAAAGCACACAATACCCCTCAGAAATTAAATTCTTCATTAACTTATAAACATTTCTCTGGATAAGCGGCTCGCCGCCCGTAATGACAACAAGCGGACAATTATAATGGCAAATCTCACGCAATATAAGAGAAATTTCTTTAATTTTACCGCTTTTTCTTGCAAAAACAGTATCGCACCAGCGACATCTTAAATTACATCCTGCAAGCCGTATAAAAACAGCAGGTCTGCCTACAAACGATGTTTCGCCTTGTATAGAATAAAAAATTTCACATATATCCAGTTCATCATTCACAGTAAGTTGCTGAACATTTATCTGTTTCAAATACCGTTACACTTTCTACAGGAATACTAAATTTTTTAAGTTCATCAAAAATATATTTTGCTATATTTTCCGAGGTTGGATTGTTATTTTTAAAATAGTTATGTTTGTTTAAATCGGAATGGTCTAATTCTTTTATAACATTTTTAACAGCAAATTTTAATTCTCTAAAATCAACTGCCATTCCGCTTGACGGAATGTCTTTAAAGGCAGCGGTTACTTTTACTTTCCAATTATGTCCATGAATATTTTCGCAATTGCCGTGATATTCTCTTAAATGATGCGCTGCGGAAAATTGAAGTA
>CAZPHG010000038.1:0-7667 GCA_964586585.1 uncultured bacterium
ATCTTCTGGGCAATATATGGATTATTAAGAAAATGCTGCCCTAATTTTTCAGCCATTTACAACCCCTTTGCAAGTTTTATTGCCGCTTTCATACTGCTTTCATCAGCCAAATTTTTTCCTGCTATTTCAAAAGCTGTTCCATGATCGGGAGAAGTTCTTATAAAAGGAAGCCCCATTGTAAAGTTCACGGAAGGGCCCAGCAAAGTTTTTAAAGATGTAAGAAGTTGATCATGATAAGGTGAAACAATAAAATCAAATTTTCCCGAAAGCGTATCTGTAAGTGCCTGCGAAGCGCTGACCGGACCTGTTACATTAATTCCATCTTTCTTTAATCTTAAAATAGCCGGAATAAAAAATATTTTTTCTTCTAACCCCAATACTCCGTTCTCTCCACAGTGAGGATTCAGCGAAGAAATAACAATACGCGGAGATTTTATTTTAAACCATTTTTTTAATCCATCATTTATTATTTTTATATGCCTTTCAATAAGAGCAATATTTAACGATGATAAAACTTCTTTTAGTGAAAGATGTGTTGTTAAAAGCGACAACTTAATTTTAGTTGAAATAAATGTCATTGCCGAATCTTTTGCACCGCTATGTTTAGTTATATATTCGGTATGTCCTGTAAAACCTTTTTCTATCTGCGCAATTGCTGATTTTGATACCGGCGCTGTCACCAGAGAAGAATTAGGATATTTAAGGCATCTATTTAGTCCCTCTTTTATATAATTTAAGGAATCGGCGCCGGGATTACCGGTAGAAGCAATATGAATTATATCAATATCTTTCACTCCATATTTTTCCGCATAGCCGCTTAAAATATCTGTATCGCCTATAATAGAAATTGTAAATTTTTTAAAATATTTTAAACTTTTTAATATTATTTCCGCGCCTATCCCACGCGGATCCCCCATTGTAATAAAAATTCTTTTCAATTTTTATTTTTCAATAGTTTACGTAATTCTTCTCTTTTTTCTTTAAGTTCGCTGGGTGTTTTAACAGGTAAAAACCGCTTTTCCCTTGGCACTTTTATAAAGCCCGTCGAGAGAAACCGTGTCATATCTCCGGCAAGATGTTCAAACTGGATAATTGCCGTATCATTTACTTTTTTTTCAACTAAATACCACGGCAGGATAAACTCTTTTTTAAGAGATAACGCATTAACCCAGTATGTTGCGCAGTTAAAAACTCCGATAGATTCCGCATCAAAATCTTTTGGAAAAGAAAATCCCTCCACTAACTGAAGTTTTCCGTTGACAACAGCAGGAGCGCCGCCCACATCCGCTGAAAATTTAGGAGATACTTCCGCCGTTAGTTCCTCTTCGGTTTTTATATGAAACCCTAATAATGCCGCATCTACCTTTGCGCCAAGATTATCTACATTTGAAAAAAATATATATTTTCCGCCGCCATCAATAAATTTATCTAATAATCCGCTTGAACGGAAAGCATAAGGAAAATCTCCGTGTCCAGGACCATAGAAGGTTTGCCTTTCATTTTTAGCCTTAAAATATTTACCGTCAACTGTTATTCGTGGCGCGATATACTGATTAAACATCCATATTTTAGAGCGGTTACCAAAATAATTTTTCTTCTCAAAAAGTTCTTTTGTCTCTTTTTCGGTAGAAAAAGAATTCATTATATAAAATTTTATTTTTGAAGATAGCGAAACCGCTCCGTGCAATTTCAATTCAAGAAAACTTTTACCGTCAAATACCTCAACCGCCCCTTTTACAACGCCTCCGAAGCGCGTTGCCATTCCACCATTAAGGATTACCATCCCCAGCTCTCCGTTTCTTAAAGATTCTTTTCCTTTTTTATACAGTTCTTTATACTTAGAAGAATCTACAGGCGGAAGAGTTCCTAAATTTTCTTCGTTTGGATGTTTTATCACTCCTTTTATTATATTATGGTGCGGATCAATTTTGCCTTGGCGATAGGTATTTATTAATCTCTCTATTTCTTTACGCGGATAATTATACTCATCTAATAATCTATGCTGCATTTATTATTTTGTCAACGATTTTGATATTTTTGCTCCGTCTCTTAGTTTTCTTAAAAATCTCTCGTATTCTCTTTCCATCCTAATTTGATGCATTAAATTCCTAAGATGATCTCTTACCTCTGTAAAAGTTCTCTTTTCTCTACTCCTCTTTCCTACTAATTTTATAATATGATATCCAAATCTTGTTTTAACGGGCTCACTTATTCCACCTATCTCCAAAGCAAAAGCAACATCTGAGAACTCTTTTACCATAGCTCCTTTGGGAAAATATCCAAGATCCCCACCAACTCTTCCGGAAGGACATTCGGATAATTCTTCTGCGTATGAACTAAATCTTGCAGGATTGGCTTTTACTTTTTTATATATTTTATCTATTTTCTTCCTTGCTTTTTCCTGAGATGTATCTTCTGTTATCATTATCAAAATATGCCGAGCACGCGCTTGTTCGGGAGATATCATTTCTTCCTTATTTTCTTCATAATACCTTCTCATCTCTTCTTCGGTAGGCGGTAAAACTTGACTTCTCACCTCTTGGTTTATAAGTTTTATTGTTTTAAGTTGGTTTCTCACATTTTTTCTAAATTCGCTTTTGCTTATTGCCTGTCTTGAAATTTCATTTTGAAATTCTATTTCACTCTGAAATCTTCCTCTTATTTCATCTATACCTACATCTACCTCCGAATCAGTTATGCGGATACCGACTTTATCTGCTCTTTGTAAAAGAAGTTTTTCATCTATCATCTGGTCAAGCAGTCTATTTTTGAGTTCTTTAATATTTTGTTCACTTGTTTCGCCTGTAACAATTCTTTTATATTCCTGAATTGCAGGTTCTGCTCTGCTGTTAAATTCAGAAAGTAATATCACCTTGTCATTAACTCTTGCAACTACTCTATCTACTATTATTTCAGCATCGCTATTGACCGACATCACAAATAAAAACAACGAAAATAAGAATGCTCGGCTAAAAAACGACAAACTATTGTCATTTTTCTTAACGCCTCCCACTATCAGTTTTTTATTTTTTTTCATTTTATTCTTCTCCTTTTTACCCATTTAAGAATGCTCCACCCCTCTTACCTTTATTTTAACTCTCCAACTTGTTCTTCTTTCTTCATTTTTTTAGTCTTATGTTATCCAATACATCATGATTTACTTGAACATTATATTTTTTTCGATAATTCTCTAATAGTAAATTAAACTTTCTGTTTATCAGTTCTTGATTAATACTTTCTTTTGCTTCTTCAAAAGATTGAGATATTCCTCTTCTTCTTCCTGTAAGTTTAACAATATGGTATCCAAATGCTGTTTTAATTATATTACTTATCTCGCCTACCCGCTCTATATTAAAAACTTCATTTTCAAATTCAATCGGCATTTCACCTCTCTCTATATGTCCTACATCGCCGCCACTAATTGCTGTAAGCGTATCAATTGAACGCTCTCTTGCAAGTTTTTCAAAAGATACTCTTTGATTTAATTTTTTTACTATCTCTTCCGCTTCCTTATAACTGCTTACTAATATATGACTTACTTTTACCTGCATTGGATTTTCAAATCTTTCTTTATTTTTTTCATAATAGTCCCTTTTTTCATCATCTGAAACTTTAATTATTTCATTAAAAAGATAAGAAACCACTGCTGTAAGTAAAACCTCTTTTTCTACATCCCTAAGCCTCTCGGCAACTTCCGGCCGCTTATTTATTCTTTCATTCATCGCTTTAAGCAGCAGTATTTCTTCTTTTATCATCCCTTCTAAATATTGTCTTCTGCCGCCATCAGTTGAAATGAAGCCGTGATAAAAAGCAGGCAAATCTTCTATTCGCCGCTTAAAATCACTGACAGTAATTCGACGGCGGCCTACATAAGCAACTACTTCCTCTTTCCTTGCGCAACTCAAAGAAAACATACACATCATAATAATAATCAATAATTTAATTTTCATTTACAACTCTTTATGCCCCAAACTTTTTTAATCTCCCCGCTTGGGCAAGTAAAATCTGCATTACTTCCACTGCAGGAAATATACCCAATTCACCTTTTAAACACTCATTTTCAGTGAACCTCAGTGCATCATTTTTTCTGATATATGAACCTTTTATCAACAATGGATTCGGATGCCATGAATGACCTTTCATAATACAGGGTGTAGAGTGGTCTGATGTTATACAAAGTACATTTGGAAGAAGATCCACTATCTCAGGAAGCAATCTGTCAAATTTTTCAATGACTTTGATTTTTTCATCTAATTTTCCATCCTCACCGTAGGAATCGGTCTTTTTAATATGAATATAAAAAAAATCATAATTGTTGTATTGTTTTTTTAACTCATTAATTTCTTCTCTTATAGTTGAAATATCTTCAATGACATCCATTCCTACCAAACGCGCCAGCCCCTTATACATGGGATAAGTCGCAATTGCCAATGACTTAAGTCCGTATAATTCATCAAACTTTTTTATAGCCGGCGCCTTTGCAATACCCCTTAAAAGGCAGGTATTTGCAGGGTGGTCATCTTTTAAAATTTTCTGCACTTGTCTTATAAATAAATTAGCAGTGTCGCGCGCTTTGCGAGATTTGTGTGCTTTACATGATTTTTTACTTGTTAATTCAACAAATTTTTCCAGACTTCCGTCTTTTTCAGGGTCAGCATCTTTGAGATTATCAAATAGCCCATCACCCCGGAATATAACAACAAAACGATGTTCCTTTCCAGGGTAGACTTTCACCTGAACATCTCCTATATCTTTTATATTTTCACTTAACTTTTTACAAAGTAAAATATTTTGAGCGGTGGATATCCTTCCCGCGCGTCGGTCAACTATAATATTTTCACTATTCATCGTCGCGAAATTTGCCCTTGCGGCAAGGTCATTTTCTGCTAATTCAAGCCCGATTCCAAGAGCTTCAAGAACACCTCTTCCTATGTCATTTTTTATTGGGTTATATCCAAAAAGTGAAAGATGCGCTGGACCCGATCCCGGAGTTATTCCCCTTTTTATGGGGATTGTCAAACCAAGCTGCGACTCTCCAGCAAGGTTATCAAGATTAGGAGTTACAGCTTCGAAAAGCGCTGTTCCTGCATTCTTTGACGATAAATCTCCAACGCCGTCTAAAACAATCAATATTATTTTAGATGATGATTTTTTAATTAACCGTTTAATGATGTTTTTACCCATTGTAAGCAATTCCTTTCTTTATTTGAATATATTTTCTTGCTTCTTCACCACAAAAAGCGCCTTCGCCGGCAGCGCATATCACCTGCCTGAAAGAATTCAAGCGGCAGTCTCCCGCGGAAAAGACACCTAAAACCGTTGTTTTTAATAAATTATCGGTTTTTATAAACCCATTTTCCATTTCTACAAATCCTTTCAGATATGATGTTTCCGGCGTAAACCCTATAAAAATGAATACACCGTCTAAATCAACAACTGAGCCATTTTTAAATTTTATAGATTCAACAAAATCGCCACCTCTTATTTCATTTATTTCTTTTTCTAAAAGTAATTCTATTTTTTGCTCTAATTTCAGTTTTTCAATTATTTTTCCTGTTGCCCTAAGACGGTTTCTGCGGTGGATAATATAAACTTTTTTAGCAAATTTAGCAAGAAATACCGCTTCCTCGCATGCGGAATGTCCGCCGCCAACCACAGCAACAATTTTATCTTTATAAAGAGGTCCGTCGCAAACGGCGCAATAAGAGACGCCCCTGCCGGCATATTTTTCTTCTCCTTCTATCGATAATTTTTTCATTGAAACTCCTGATGCAATTATAACCGAAATACATTCAATTCTCTTATTTGTATCTGTTTCTATAATAATTTTACCGGAATTTTCATCTGAAATAAGTTTTACTGCTTCTCCATTCATAAAGCGGACTCCAAAATTTTCCGCTTGTTTTTTAAAATTCAGAGCTAATTCGGATGCTAAAATACCTTCGGGAAATCCGGGATAATTTTCTATTCTTTCTGTTTGCCACAATTGTCCGCCGGGATGCATTTTTTCTGTTATTAAAGTATCCATTCCCCCGCGCGCAGAATATATCGCTGCTGTAAGACCTGCGGGGCCTGCGCCTATTATTACTATATCATTATTCATTTACAACCCCTAAAACCTCCATCATTTCACTGTGGATTAATCCGTTAGTTGCTAATATTTCTTTTTTATAAGGGGTGAACTTTCTTCCGCTAAAATCCGAGACATTACCGCCCGCCTCTTCAAGTATTAAAATTCCTGCCGCAGTATCCCATGGATATAGCCCCATTTCCCAATAACCGTCAAATTTTCCCGATGCAACATAACATAAATCTATTGCCGCAGACCCCACTCTTCTAATCGCCTGCGCCTTCAAAAGAAATTTATTAAAATAAACAATGCTATTTTGTGTTTCTTTTATATCATACGGAAATCCAGTGGCAATAAATGATTTTTCAAGTTCATTAACAGAACTTACCTGAAGCGGCTTTTTATTAAGTTCCGCACCGCTGCCTTTGAGCGCCGTATAGAGTTCGTTCAAATAAGGAGCATATACTGCACCGACAATTATTCCTTTATTTCTTTCTTCCAAAGCAATAGAAACACACCAAAATCCAAAATTATGTGCATAATTTACCGTTCCGTCAAGAGGGTCTATTATCCAGCGATATTTAGAATTATTTATTTTATCGGTTCCTTCTTCTGCAAGAATACTCATATCGGGAAATTCCTTATTTATACGAGACACTATTATTTTTTCGCTTTGGACATCCATTTCAGTAACAATATTTATTCTGCCTTTATAGGAAATTTCCCGTTTCCCCGGAAAATTTTCAAGCAACAGAGAGCCTGCTGTTTTAGCAGCAGATACGGCTACTTCAAGGAATATCTTATAGTTATTGTTCCCCATTGTGTTTTTTGTTCTTTCTCTTTAGCAAGCGGAGCGAAAAGATAGCTTCGCAACGCTCTTATTGCTCTTGCATCAAAATCAGGAAATCCCGATGTCAAAAGTAATTCAACCTCGCTAACCGTTCCTGCGGGTGAAACCCAAAATTTAAGACTTACATTGCCTTCTATACCTTTCTCTTTAGCCCAGGCAGGATATTGCGGAATAACTTTTCTTATTAATTTCCTCCTAGCAACAGGTCCTGTAATAATACCATCTTCTTTTTGATCGTCTTCATCTGTAATTCCCTTACGGTCTATTTTACCGGGAACAAGTTTTTCAAAAACTTCTTTTCTTACCGGTGTGTCGTATTTAATTTCAACAAAATCAGGCACGAGCGGCTCCGCCTCCCTTATCTCTATGCCGGTAAGGGCTTTATCGGCAGGTAATAATCGTTCTATTCTTTTTATTTCAGGTTTTTCTCTCATAGGTTTCGGCTTGATAATTCGCCCCGGCCGATGAGCGGGAGCTCGTTCTTTTTGGTCGGGAAATGTAAAAACAGAAACTTCTACCCAATCAGGTTTTTCCATAGTAATTTTGAAGCCCGGCATAAGCAAAATAAAAAGCAAATGAACTATTGATGATATTATTATACTTTTTTTTAATTTCATACTTTTAATTACGCAGACTGAAGCCTATGCTCCACTAAAAAACAACCGCGTATATATCCCCAAGAACCCCCTTACCCTGGTATATAAAGAAGAGCATGAAAATAACAGATACTCTAAAATATATACGCTT
>CAZPHG010000039.1:0-7177 GCA_964586585.1 uncultured bacterium
GACCGGCAAGGTTTTCTTCTCTGATAAATCCTTGAGAACAATTAGTGCCTCTTTTCAGCAGTTATCATCCTTCCGCATTCGCCACATCTTATAAATCCTCGAAATGTAAAGTGATATGTTTTTTCTCTTGTCGGATTACTTCTTTGTTCGAATACCTGCTGAACCCTATCAAAAAGACCTTTTGTAATAATTGGTGGATGGCTACCTTCATAAATTTCACTTTTGTATAACATTACTCCATAGTAAAATGGATTTTTTAATATGCTTTCCATATTGCTTCTTGATAGGTTCTTTCCAGTTTTACCGTTTAGCCCAATCTTTTTTGCTATGTCTAATAGTTTTTTTACTGAGTATCTGCCAGTAGCATATAATTCAAACATTTTTTTGATTGATTTATATTTATCAGGGTCTAAAACAATTGTATGGGTTTTCAAATCATTAAGGTATCCAAGTGGCGCCCAACCTGGCCACTCTCCCCGCCTTAACTTTTGCCTGATTTGTTAATTTTGGATGAATTAGGATTTAAGAAATTGCCAAATTACTATACCGTTTATTTATATCCATAAACCTTCAATTTAACTACCACTTGCCCAATGACTTATATACATTGTTGTGCTTTCGTATATTACTTCTTGTATTTTTTTAACAACTCAATAAATTCTTCATTTTCAAGATAGTCTTTCCAATCTTCATCATTTTCAACAAAACAAGTATCTATTTCACCATTTGAAAGACTAATATTCAAATACTGTAAAGCACTTTCATTTTCCCCTTTTAATGCATAAATGCATGAAAGATTATAAGAGCTTGCTCCATATTCAATTGCTTTTTGAAATTTTTCAAAGGCTTCTTTATACAATTCATCAGCTTCTTTTCCTTCTTTTGTCTTGGCTAAGTTTCCTAAATAAGTTCCCCAGTTTGAATGAAGTCCCGCTAATAAACTGTTTAGTTCTTTGTCATTTACTGCCTTCACTTTTTTATCTATTTTATTTATTCTATCTGAATCGTATTCTTCTTTAATTAACAAGTTGATAACTTCTTTCTTTAATAAATCAATTTTAGATTCTTTCTGCATATCTTGATTTGATGCAATTTTTCCTTCTTCAAATTGTTTTATAGCTTTATCAACTTGTTTTTTTGATATTTCTAATCTTTCTTTAATACCTTTAAAATGCTCATCATCATCTATATCAACAATACTGTTTAGCATCTCTCTTAAAGAAGTAAATGGTTTGTTGATAATCTTAGGTTGTTCTAATTCTAATTCAGTATTTAGTTTTAACATAAACGAATCTGAATCATACCCTTCAATTATAAAAGCATTTGTATTAGATGTATTAAGAAATTTTTTCACTTTCTCGTTTAGCTTATTATTATTGTGCGTTATCCAATAAAGCCCATTATCAAATCTGCCCAGATTTTTGATGTGTTCAAAAATTGGATCATCACCACTGTATCCGAGAAATATCCATGGTCTTTTATCTTTTATGCTATCAAAAATTCGGGGAACAATTACTTTAACTTTTTTCATTTCTTCTTGGGTATTAAGCAACCATAATCCATGATGTTGACCATGTAAAAAAACAACAGACTTTTCTTTAAATGTTGTAGTTGTTAGGTCTTTGAGGATTGCCATATCGTATGTCGGAGGAAATATATTAAATAGTGACAAAGCTCTCAACATTAAGTTATCAAAATTTATTGTCAGAACATAGTCAATAAAATCATTAGACATAAGTTGAGCAAGGTAGATGTGTGTAACATTGATTTTTGCTTTATCTATGTACCCTTTTAATAACTTATCTCTTTCATAAGGTTGAAGACATTCCATTAGTCTGGAATAACTTCTATCTTCAATTCCAAGTTTTTTTATTAATGGAGCGTTTGAATATTTATCAAGAATATCTTTAATTATATCCGAAGCTAACGGAATATTACCACTTTTAGAAGCACCAGCTCCTAAAAAAAATATAGGTTTTGGCTGATTGTCCTCTTTTGCTTGTTTCAGTATATAAGCTAATTCTTCAATTGTTTTAGGTTTCATATTCTACCTATATTTTTTTCAGCATGAAGCACAACGGTATTTAACATATTTTTAAATGGTGCAGTTCTCTTTTTAGTTAAGTCAATATATTCTTGGCTTATTTCAAATCCAACATATTTTCTGTCACTTTTTAATGTAGCAATAGCAGTAGTGCCGCTACCCATAAATAGGTCTAAAATTATGTCAGTCTTAAATGAATACAATTGAATTAATCTATAAGGTAAATCAATTGGAAAAGGTGCCGGGTGTCCAACTCTTCTTGCAGATTCAGCATTGAATGTCCAAATAGATTTTGTCCATTTCATAAACTCGTCTCTCGAAATTGAGTTTTGCTTTGTCTCTTTCTCGTTTTTCTTGCGGTCTCTTTTATAATCTCCTTTTGAGAATACTAAAATATATTCATGAATATCTCTTAAAATTGGATTAGATGCTGACATCCAACTACCCCAAGCAGTTGATGGACTTGCACTTGCTGCTTTATTCCAAATTATTTCTCCACGCATATTAAAACCTATTTCAATCATCATTTTAGAAATATAACCTGAAAGTGGGATATAAGGTTTTCTACCAAGATTTGCAACGTTAATACACGCTCGACCACAATTAACTAAAACTCGATATGTTTCTTTAAAAACACTTTTTAACATTTCTAAATATTCAGTTAATGACAAATCTTCATCATATTCTTTTGAAACATTATATGGTGGCGAAGTAATCATTAAATGCAATGAATTGTCAGGGAGCATTGACATATTCTCTGCTGAACACAATATCGTTGAGTTTAGTAATTCTTCAATTTCACTTGAAATACTTCTATGCTCTTGTTTTACATAAACTTTTATTTTATACCGCAGATCATCTGATAAGCGTATAGATGTAGATTGAGACATATAAACATCTCCTTGTATGTTTTAAGATAAATGGAATACCATTAAATACTTTTGTCAAGTTATCATCATCCGACTCACTAACGGAACACTAATTGGATTTCATATTTATCTGATTTACTTATTTAAAATTCTTTTTACTAAATTTGCAATAATAAAAATGATGCCGTAAACACACAGGATTGTCGGCGATGACGGCAGATCCCAAAAATATGATAAAAAAATACCGATAATTGCTGAAAAGGCTGCAATACATACTGCTGAAATAAAGATATATTTCATTTTTGTAAATAAGGTAAGACCTATCAATCCTGGAATAATCAGCGAACCAAAAACGAAAAGTACTCCACCGGTACGCATTGATAATGCAATAACCACACCGATTGAAATATACAATATAAAATCATAAAAATTTGTTTTTAGACCAAGCGTATGGGCTGTTTCTTTATCAAACGATACAAACAAAAATTCTTTAGCAAGCGCGATATGTAATACTATCATAACCGCTGCCATCACCGATAACATCCATATATCGGAAGTTGTAGTATATAAAATATTTCCTCCGATTAAATCAACATTGGCAGATTTAATTGCAGGAGTTCTTGCAATAAGTAATATCCCTAATGCAGCAGCTGTTATATAGACAAATCCAATCAAACTTTCATTAGTGGATGACTCTCTTTTATGCGGGCGCCAGAAAAAAAGCGTTACTGCAAGTGTAGCGATTAGAGAGACAACATCTGCCCTCCAACCAAGAATCAACCCTAATGCTACACCCAGAGCAGCAACTTCAGAAAGCGCCAATCCAATGAATACAATCCTGCGAAGTATAATATATACACCAAGAAAAGCACATAATCCTCCGATGATAACGGCTGAAATTAGAGCGTATCTAAAAAATGTTGCATTAAGTATTTCCATTTTCTTCTATCTCCTCCGGAACGACATATTTTTTGTTGTGAATTATTCCTATTTTAACAGGATAATCATAAATTTTTGTGAGCATTGCCTCTGAAAACACTTCATCAAGTGAGTATGCTTCTAATTTTTTATCTTTAAGAAAAATTATTTTGTGAACATAGTTTAATACAGTCAGTAATGTATGGCTTACAAGTATTACGGTTATACCGAATTTTGTATGAATATTTTGCACAAGTTTTAATATCTGTTCTTCACCTTTTAGGTCAAGGTCATTAGTCGGTTCGTCAAGCAATAAAACATTTGGTTCCGAAACAAGCGCTCTTGCTATAAGAACCCGTTGGCGCTGGCCGCCGGAAAGTTCGCGGTATAGTTTATTTTTAAGGTGAGAAATACCTGTTAATTCTAAAATTTCATCAACTTTTTGTTCGTCTTTTCTTGTAGGAAATCTTAAAACACCTATCTTTCCGTATCGTCCCATAAGCGTAATATCTTTTACACTGAAAGGATAAATTGTATCTAAGTATTGCCTCTGAATAACATAGCCAAGTTGTATATCCGAATTGCAAATGATTTTACCTTTTTTCGGTTTTATAGTGCCGGTAATTGCTTTAAGTATTGTTGTTTTACCTGACCCGTTTTGACCGATGATGCCGATGAAATCATTTTTATTTATGTTGAAATTTAGTTGTTCAAGAATAGTGTTATTTCCATAACCAAGTGAAACATTTTTAAAAGTTATCATAATAAGTCATCTCATCCTTCCACTCCCCCCTCTCCATTGATAAGGAGAAGGGGGATAAGCGAACTAATTTATTTTTTTAGAGCCGCAACTATTGCAGATACTGTATGTTCAAGGCACTCTAAAAAGGTTGTTATACCTTTTATCCCACCTGTATGCATAGCAGCAGTTACCTCTTTTGCACCTGTTCGCTCGCTTACAAATCTTATCGGTCTTCTCGGATAGAAGGGCTCGGCTAAAATAATTTTAACATCCTCTTCTTCCATTAACCGAATAAGTCTTGACAGGTGCGCAGGTGAAGGTGGGATTCCGGGTTTTGGTTCAAGCGACCCAACTATTTCTAACCCGAATGTATTAGCAAAATAGAACCATGATTCGTGAAATTGTACTATTCTTGTTCCGCGAAAAGGCTCCATTTTTTCTTTCAACCGCCCAAATGTTTCTTCCACTCTTACGAGATATGCATTTTTATTTTTTCTGAAATATTCTTCATGGGCAGGGGCAATTCTTACCAATCCTTCATAAATGTTTTCAATTGCGATTTTTAAATTATTTAAGTCGAATTGATATCCGCAAGCGCCATGTGGATGGACATGTCCCATTCGCCCGTCAATTCCACCGGTTGGTACATGCAGCGCATGAATTCCATCTGACATATCTACATAGCCCTTTCTTCCAAACAATATATCAGGATTTCTTGCAGCATTAACAAGCGCCGGCAGCCATCCATCATGCCCAAGACCATAGATAACCAGCATATCCGCTCTTTTTAGTTTCATAACTTCTGACGGTCTCGGTGAAAAAAAATGGAAATCAAATTGACCGTGGTAAATTGAATGCACATTTACTTTATCGCCGCCGATTTGTTTAGCAAAATCTGCTGCTTCTAAAGTAGATGTAACAACATTCAGTTTTCTCTGCCTCTGCGAATAGACATTATTCGAAAGAACGCTCATCGTTAAAGCCAAACATAAAATACCTATTAAGTTTTTCATAACATTACCTCTCTTTTCTTTTAGTTTTTTCTTAATCTTCAAGTTTATGCGCATGCGGTCCAAAGCCCCAGGAAATCTGTAAGAAAAATTTATTCTCTGTTTCGCATGAAACTTTGTGTTGATACTGCGCTCTCAAATAAAACATGCAAGTGAGATACCTTGTAACAAAAAGGCTTGCAGCCCATTCACCGCATTCATCCCCTTCTGGGAATATTCTATCGTATCTACCGCCTATTTCCGTGTACCTATCCAGCGATAATACCACTAACGAATAAAGCCCGGATGGAATTGGTTCAATTTCACCGCAACAATCATCGTATTTCTCGCCGAAGAAAAATTCATTCTGAAATCTAATTTTTCTAGTAGTAAACGGCCATGCGTAGCGATAGGTTAATTCAATTCCTTGAATCGTAGTGCGGTTTCTTTCATCCCACGCGCGGCTGTAGCTTACAAGTGTATTAATCCACGGTAAATCAATGGAAGTACGTGAATTAAATATCCGTCCATAAAAGTAGTCAAGGATGCCAGCAGGATCACAATTATGGAATACGCTGAAACTTGTTTTGAAATAAACATTTAGCGGGTTTGGAATTAAGTAACTTAAATTCACTCTGTCGTCAACCCACGGATGACCATAAAAAAGTTTATCCAAAACAAGCGGCATATCAACGGTTTTCCAGTGATGTGGATGAAGGCGGTTGTGCGACCCAAAATCAATGAAACGTCTTCCTATGTCTAACTGAAGTCCGAGCGGCAGAGCCAAGAATGTAATAAATGCTTCTTCAAGCTTAATTTTCCCTGTTTTTCCTTTATAACAAAATATCACATCGCCTCTTATGCCCGGGTGTAGATAGGCGCCGAAAACCAGTTCAACAGCTCTAGTTAGGACATCACCGCTTACTTCACCCTCTTTATCCGTAAATACAGTTGTGACATCCACAACAACACTCAAGTCAGGATTAAGCAGACCTCCTGCTGCTCCCATCGGGGCTGCCCTGTGAACGGTTGGTGCTGCTTGAGAATAAGCCACCATTACAAAACACATCTGAATCAAAACTACTAAAAATATTTTTTTCATAATAAACCTCCTAAATTTATTAAAATTATTTGTTTAAATTATCCCAATTTATTGAAACAAACAGGAGGTGCGCGAACTGAGAAGGCTGAAAAATTTAATTTCAGCAAGATAAAATTCTGATGAGAAAATACAAAAAAGAGTAATATAAATAGAAGCAGGATAACAGGAATGTCTACAAGATATGGGAAGGTTTTTATAAAATTACAAAAAGAACAATTATCGGTATCTGCTTCACATTGAGAGTGCCCGGTATCTGTTTCACAATGAGGGTGAGAAGTAGATATTTCTTCGCCGTGTGTATGAGAAAAAGACACAAAACCAACTGATATAAAAATTAAAATCAGAAACGGGACTATAAATTTTAGTTTAATTATTTTTTTCATGTTTAATATATTTTTGTTACACGAATGAGTTAGTCTAATTTAACAGTATAATAAAAAAATTTTACTTGTCAAATGATGTAGGAGCAAAATGAAAATGTCCACTTTGGGCAAAGTAAAAATGTCCCCTTTT
>CAZPHG010000040.1:0-7111 GCA_964586585.1 uncultured bacterium
TCCTAATAACGATTGATGTTCTATAGATATTTTAGTTTTTATAACAGGATTTTTACAGTAAGAATAAAAAACCGCTCCATCGCTTAAACTTTTAGATAAGAAATAAGGAAATTTAAGGTTTATATAAATTGTTTCACATTCTTTTCGTATATCTCTTACCTTTTTTGTAATTAGTGTAAATCTCTCCATAAGTTCATCCTGCTTGTCTTTTAAAAGCCTGTGCCCTCTCTTTGCCAGCAAAAGCCGACGGCTTAATTTAAGCAGTTCCATTCTATTTGGATTTACTTTTAAAAGATTACTCATTTTCCTGTGATGTGCGACTAATCCGACGAAACCATGTATTTTTTTATTTGCTCAGGCTTTACTCTCTTTAATTCTTCGGTTGGCAGAATTTTTAAAAGTTTCCACGCAAGATCAAGACTTTCTTCAATACTTCTATCTTCATATTCTTGTTGAGAAATATACTTTTTCTCGTATTCATCAGCAAAAAGACTGAATTTCTTATCAATATCGGAAAGAGCGGCTTCGCCTAATATTACAGCAAGTTCTTTTGCCTGTTTACCTCTGGCGTAAGCGGCAAAAAGCTGAGAAGTTACAGCAGAATGATCCTCTCGCGTCTTGCCGTCTCCTATCCCTTTCTGCTTAAGACGGGATAGAGACGGAAGAACATCAATAGGAGGATATATATTCTGATGTGCTAATTCCCTTGAAATTATAATCTGACCTTCGGTTATATAACCGGTTAAATCAGGTATAGGATGAGTTTTGTCATCGTTAGGCATAGTTAAAATAGGTATCTGTGTAATAGACCCTTTTTTATTTTTTATACAGCCGGCTCTTTCATAAATTGAAGCAAGATCTGTATACATATATCCCGGATATCCACGACGACCGGGTATCTCTTTTCTTGCAGCAGAGACTTCTCGGAGAGCTTCACAGTAATTTGTCATATTTGTCATTATAACAAGAACATGATAATCTTTTTCAAAAGCAAGATATTCAGCAGCAGTTAACGCCATTCTTGGAGTAGCTAATCTTTCAATAGCAGGATCATCTGCAAGATTTATAAAAAGAACTGCTTTTTCTATTGCGCCTGTTCTTTGAAAATCACTTTTAAAATATTCGGACTCTTCAAAAGTTATTCCCATCGCCACAAATATAACGCAAAAATTTTCGTTTTTCCCTCTCACTTTTGACTGTCGGACAATTTGCGCTGCTACATTGTTATGAGGCAATCCACTTCCTGAAAAAATCGGCAGTTTCTGTCCGCGAACAAGCGTGTTCATAGCATCTATTGCAGAGATTCCTGTCTCTATAAACTCTTCAGGATAGCTTCTTGCGCATGGATTAATAGGAAGCGAATTAATATCAAGCCGTTTCTCTGATATTAATTCTCCTACGCCGTCTATCGGTCTTCCAAGCCCGTCAAATATTCTGCCCTGCATATCTTCCGCTACTGGAAGTTCCAATCCTTTGCCTAAAAACTTAACTCTGGAATTATTTAAATTTGCACCTGATGTGCCGGCAAAGAGCTGTAATAATACAACATCTTCATTTACTTCAAGCACTCGTCCCATACGAATTTCGCCGGAAGGAAGCTTTACCGAAGCTATCTCGTCATAAGCAACATCTTCTGCTTTTTCTACATAAAAAAGCGGTCCGGCAATACTTCTAACCGTAAGATATTCCTGTCTCATAATTTAACCTGCCTTTTTATTTCATTTTCTATCTCATCAAACTCGTTTACTTGCGACTGCGGAATATACTTCATTTTTGATATTTTTTCTTTTATTTTAAAAGTTTTTATATCCATAAAATTTCTTCCATTATCTATTTCATCGGTTATTAAATTATAATATTGGATTATTATTTTCAGCATTCTATACTGTTGCTGAATTGAAGTGTATGTCTCACGCTCATCAAAGGCATGCTGTTGAAGAAAATCTTCTTTTAATATTTTTGCGGTATCAAGAATTAATCTATCTTTATCGGAAAGCGACTCCTCCCCTACAAGCCGCACTATCTCTTCAAGAGATTCCTCTTTTTGTAAGATAGAGATAGCAGTATCTCTTATTTCAATAAAATCTTTTCCTACAAATTTTTTCATATAATCTCTTATGTTATCCAAATACAGAGAATATGATTTTAACCAGTGTATTGCGGGAAAATGTCTCTGAGATGCAAGGTCATCGTCAAGTCCCCAGAATACTTTTACCACTCTCAAAGTATTTTTAACTACCGGATCGGATAAATCGCCGCCGGGCGGTGAAACCGCTCCTATTATAGACAGCGAACCTTCCCTTTCTCCTGAAAGACATTGGACTTTTCCAGATCTTTCATAAAATTCTGCAATTCTTGAAGCAAGATAAGCAGGATATCCCTCTTCACCCGGCATCTCTTCAAGTCGCCCGGACATTTCTCGCAAGGCTTCTGCCCAACGGGATGTAGAATCAGCCATAAGGGCAACTGTATATCCCATATCTCTGTAATACTCTGCAATTACCGTCCCTGTATATATAGATGCCTCTCTTGCCGCTACCGGCATATTTGAAGTATTGGCTATAAGCACTGTTCTTTTTATAAGGGGTTCTCCCGTATTAGGATCTTTTAATTCAGGAAACTCCTGTAAAACATCGGTCATTTCGTTTCCCCGTTCTCCGCAGCCTATATATACTATTATATCAGCGTTAGCCCACTTTGCCAATTGCTGCTGAACTACTGTTTTTCCGCTCCCGAATGGACCCGGAATACAAGCAATACCGCCTTTTGCTATGGGAAAAAAAGTATCTATCACTCTCTGTCCCGTTAATAGCGGTTCAGTAGGAGGATATTTTTTTTTGTAAGGTCTTTTTAATCTTACAGGCCACTTTTGCGACATAGTAATTGAATGAATTTTATTACGGGAATCTTTTACCTCGGCAATTGTATCGGTTATAGTAAAACTTCCGCTTGAAATTTGCACAACAATTCCTTCAATACCAGGAGGAAGCATTATTTTATGTTCTATAATAGTTGTTTCCTGAACCACGCCTAAAATTGTACCGCCTGTTACTTTATCGCCTTCATTAACCGACTTCGTAAACTCCCATTTTTTTTCTTCATTCAGTCCATAGACCTCTACCCCCCTTGATATATAATCGCCTGTCATTTCTAACACTTTATTTAGAGGTCTCTGAATACCGTCAAAAATTGTACCTACCAGTCCGGGTCCCAATTGAACGGAAAGAGGCGCTCCCGTTGCAACAACAACATCTCCCGGCTTCAATCCGGATGTTTCTTCATATACCTGAATAAATATTAAATTACCGTGCAGTTCCACTACTTCTCCCACCAATTTATCTTTGCCTACTCTTACCACTTCATTCATTTTTACGCCATAAAGATTTTCAGCAACAATAAGCGGTCCGGAAATTTTTTTTATTCTTCCTTTTTTCATATTATTTTCTCTTGTCATATATCTGTCCCTATTGCTTTCACGGTAGCAGATCGAATTTTTCTTTCAGATAACTTCGATTTGCCCCAACTTTTTAAAATTAAAATATTTGCTCCTTTTTCTTCAAGTCCTTCTATCTTCTCTATATCAATCACTAAATCTTCTTCAATAATAAAAAGATGCGTAGATAAATTTTGCTGTAAAATATATCTTAACGCGGTGCTGATATCAGAAACTTCTTTAAAATCAAAACCAACCGCGCCAAAAGGCAGTATGAAATCTTCTCTTCCTACTGCTGTAATTTGTGCCGAATTTTCCATAAATTTATATGTAGCTGATATTTAACTGCTTTCTAATTTCTCCTACGCTCATTTTCATTCTTATGCCTGTATATATGAGTTTCAAATTAGTCATCTCTTCCATTAAACAAAGAAAATATGAAACAACAGGTTCAATAGATAACGAAATTTTTTTCATATCTTTCAGTAATCCGCCAAGCCATTTTTTAAGAATAGGTTCCCATAAAACAAAATTACTTTCAGATGCGACTTTTTTATAATAAGGTTGTATAACTAATTTTTCAGGTACATCATCGGTGATTTTTGAAACTTTCCAAAAATCAGCAGGAATATATCCACCATCCCAGTAATAATCAGCAGCAGGATGATTGATATTTTTTAAAAGATTTTTAATATCAACCATATAGCGCCAATATTTTACAATGCTGTTTATTTTAATTTCTTTAACATACTTTTCATAAATTGTATCAACTAAAGCTTTTTCTATAATCTTATCTGGAATATTCAAAACATCCTCCGCCTCTTCCGTTCTACCTGTTATTTCATATATTCTTTTTAATACTTTTTGAAAAAAAACAGCAAGTCCGCTACCAGTTGATGATATTTTTTCAGTTTTTTTTAGATAGTTTTTAAAATCAGCAACCATATTTTTTATAAAAAATATATCTAAAACAACTGTGTTTTCAGAAATATTTTTTCTGAAATAATTATAAGCGCTAATAAGATGCTTATCTAATCCGTCATCAAAACCATTTTTTTCTATAAATCTGCCGTAAGAAGTATCGGAAAGTTCATTAATAAAACTTCTTGGCTCATTATTTTCCATAAGCCGATTATATTCTGCTATAGAAATCATTCTTTTCTCTAACACCCTCACCTGACCCGCCAAATAAATAATTCTTGAATTTTGTTTAAATTGCATTATTAAAAAAGAGATTTAATTACTTTTACTTCTGCTTTTTCTCTTACAAACTCTATTACGCTCCCCATATCAACAACCGTTTCAAAATCTTTTCCTTTCAGTAAAAATCCTTCATTTATCAGTTCAGTTTTTTCACCAAGAGAAAGATTCCAATTATGTTTATCATTAATTTCTTTGACAAAATTTTCATCAAAAATAATTTCATTAAAAGATGGTTGAATTTCTTCGGTTTTTGTGGTTACTATTTCTTTAAGAAAAATTTCCATCAAATGTTTGCGGTCCACACAAGTTTTACTCATTAATTTTTCTGCTGTCTCTTTCAGAATTTCATCTACTAAACTGCGTTTATAATTTAAAAGTTCATTCTTTAATTTCATTTTTGTTTCAGTGATTAGTTGTCTTTTAAGCCGCTCGCCGCTTAGTTTGAATAATTCTTTTTGTTTTTGAATAAAATTATTTTTTTTATCCTCAAATTCTTTTTTGAAAGTATTTATCTCCTCTTGAGCGGATTTGTTTATTTTTTCAACTTCAATTTCAGATTGCTTTTCTATCTCGGTTATTATACTGTTAAGATTTCCGCTGTTTTCCATTATAATTTAATACCGTTCAGTAAAAATATTGTAATAACTAATCCTAAAACAGCATAAGTTTCTACAAGGGCCCCATAAATAACCGCTTTCATTGCATGCGCTGGGTTCTTTTCTGCAACACCTATGCCGGCAGCACAAACTTTTCCCTGGTGTATGCCGCTAAAAAGCCCTGTAAAAGCAATAGGAAGCGCGGCTACTAAAATCTGTAAGCCTTGACTTATACTTACAGTTGCAACATCTCCTAAAAAACCCACTTTTAATATTATAAGAAATGCACTTAAAAATCCATAAAAACCCTGTGTCCCAGGCAGTGCTACTAAAATAAGCATAATTCCGAACTTATCAGGGTCTTCCGATAAAACTCCGTTTGCCGCCTGTCCCGCATAACCTATACCTATAGCAGACCCTGCGCCTGCCAAAAACATTGCCAGCGCCGCACCTAAAATCGCAAAAATTATTCCTTCCATAACTTTCTCCTTTCTTTATCCCTTTATATTTCCAAACTAATATTTTTCCCCTTCCAAAGGAAAGGAGAAAAACTTCTGTCGCCTCCCTTAAAAAACTTTGTAAAAAATTCAACATACTGTAATCTTGAAGTATGCACATACCCGCTTAAAAGGGTCATAACTAAATTAAGTAAATGCCCTGCTACAATAACAGGAATCATAAGCAATCCAAAAATTAAGTTAGTATCAAAAGCCGACAGTAATATTTCATTTGCCGCCATAGCCAATATTGCTGTGCCCATTCCCAACGCAAATAATCTTGAATAAGATATCATATCCTTAAAGTGATCAGTGCCACCGTAAAGATTATATAAACCTGCACCTAATTTTGCAAAAATATTTTTACTTTTATATCCGGAAAATAATACCAGCCCTATTATTCCGCTTGCTATCAGATATTTACTTATAGAAGTAATTATTCCGCCTACAAAATATAAAGGAATAGAAAGAAGAATTACAATCCACGGTACATCTTCAAAAAAAGCCGCCTTGTAATCGGCGTTATTAATATTTTTTGACGCAGAAAGAAATAGCCCGAAAACTACCTGAATATAACCCAATAGAACAGTAAAGTAAAGCAAGTATTCAGGATTTTTAAGCGGGTCTATAATTTTAAGATTATCTATAAACCGAATATTTGCAAATGCATTTCCAAACCAGCCCCCTGTAAGTATGCCTGTAAAAATAGAAGCAACCCCAGCCCACATAAATAGTTTTAGAAAGTTTTTAGCGCCTGCTGTCAGCTTTAATTTTTTAATTGCCCATAAGCATACCCCTGCAAGGATTATACCATAACCGGCATCTGTAATACAAAGCCCGAAAAAAAATATAAAGAACAGAGTAAGATGCGGAGTAGGATCTATCCAGTTGTATTTTGGGGTTCCATAAAGGTTTGTGACAACTTCAAACGGCTTAAAAAATGTTCGGTTTTTAAGTATTACAGGAGGTTTGTCTTTTTTCAGAGGTTCTTGAAATTCAACATACGCCGTATTTTTTAGGTGTGAAATTAAATTCTTTTTCAGATGCGCCGGAATCCACCCTGATATTATGGATAAATATTCTGTGCTTGTAGCTTTTTCCGATTCTTGAAAAAGTCGTTCTCTGTTTTCAAATATATCAAGAAGCGCTCTGTACTCAAATAAATTTTTAAGATATTTTTGTTTTATATTTTTTTCTATATTATCAATTTCAATTTTCAATTTTTCAATATTCTGATTAATAGTTTTTATTTTATCCGACGGAATAGAATCGGCAGGAAAATCAATATTGTGCATATTGTATTTATGGATAAGTTCGGTCAATTTAAACTCATCTTTTTTTAAATAAATAATTGCGATAATGAAAAATTTAGAAGCGTTTAT
>CAZPHG010000041.1:0-6844 GCA_964586585.1 uncultured bacterium
AGGGAGCGAACGCTGGCATAAGCCAGATGAAGTGAGCGACTGAGTGCTTTAAGGGAGCGAACGCTGGCATAAGCCAGATGAAGTGAGCGACTGAGTGCTTTAAGGGTGTAACCGCCGATTTTAATCGGCGTTTTATTGGCGCAGATGTAAAATCTGCGGTTACTATTGGCGAAGTATTCTTTCGCAGAAAGAAAGAAAAGGGTGTAGGGGTTTGATTTATCAAACCCGAAAAGATGGTGTTAGAAATCCAGATTGACAAAGGAAGTGGAGATGTAATCTCTCCCGCTGCCACGCAACGGTAATGCGAAATAAACTAAAAATTTGCGAGCCCGGTCTATTGTCAATTATGTAAGTATCTTCGTTGGAAGAGAAAAGGAAAAGAAAATGAAAAAATTAGTATTATTAGTTGCAGTTTGCTTGACTGTGATAGGAATTTGTTTTGCAGAGGGAGATTATATTGGAGACCTGGGCGTAGTTGTTGTAACGCCAACCGGCTTTGGTAGAGCGGCGGCATTTATACCTCTAAATGTTAAAGTAATAACAGCAGAGGATATTGAACATTCAGGCGCTAAAATCATAACTGATTTATTAAGAACCGAAGGCGGTATAATTGTCAATGACTGGTTTGGCTCCGGCAACAGGGTAAGTATTGATATGCTTGGATTTGGAGAGACCGCTCAAAGCAATGTTTTAGTAATGGTTGACGGCAGGCGGATGGATAGCGTTGATATGGCAGGAACAAACTGGCAGCAAATATCAATTGATGAAATTGAAAGAATAGAAATCATAAGAGGTTCCGGAAGTGTATTATATGGAGACAACAGTAATGCGGGTGTTATCAATATAATCACTAAAAAAGGTGGACCTGAGCATATTCAAGAAGTGAGTTTTTGGAGTTCTTCTTACAGGGGAATAGGCGGAAGATTAGGAATTTCCGGAATTGTAGCAGGTATTTCTTATAGGGTAAATGTTTCTGAAAATATATCTGACGGCTATCGTGAAAACAGTGGTTTTTCTGTTAGAAGTATTGGCGGAAGTTTCGGCTATTCTGTTGGTAATATTTTTACTTTAAGATTAAATACCGGTTATCTTTTCAATAATTATGGTATGCCCGGAGCATTATTGCAGACGGATTTAGACGGTGGAATGAAACGGACAGATACCAAATATCCTTATGATGAAGCAACAGAAAACAATAGTTATATCCACGGTATTATAACTGTTGCGCCTGCAGAAAATATTGTTTTAAGATTACAGCATAACTATCAGCAAAAAAAAGCGGTGAGTTATTTCGGGGGCTGGCGGGGATTACGAGAAACCTATAGAAATACATCCGGCTTAAAAACAATATGGGATACTAAAATTCTGAATATGGATAATCGTTTGACAGTTGGAGGCGACTATGATGAAAGTAAACTGAGTAGTTGGACTGAAATACATAAATATTCATCTGCCTTTTATTTTGTTAATGAATTTTCGCCTTTGGAAAATTTAATGCTCAATACCGGATTAAGAAATCAGAGAGTAATATATACGCGTGCGGTTAATGCTGAAAAAAATCAAACTGCTTATAATCTTGGACTTAGCTGGCTATTTTCTGATAGGGGGAGAGTATATGCAAATTATGCTACAACTTTTCGTTTTCCAAAAACAGATGAGATGACATTCAGTAATCCTGCTTTAGAGGATGGCCTTGCGGCACAAACTTCAAGGGATATTCAGTTTGGTTTTAAGTATAGCCCTGTCCCTATGGTGAAAGCAGGGATGCACTTCTTTCGCTCTTATATACAAAATGAAATTTACTTTGACCCTAATGTAATTAATCCAAATAGTTGGACTGGTTTCGGAGCCAATAATAATTATAATGAAACTGAACGAAATTCAATAGAGATTGAAGTGAAAGTCCTGCCTTTTGATTTTTTAACCATAGGATTAAATCATAGTATAATAAGGGCAGTATTCGCAGATGGCGATTATAAAGATAATAGTGTTCCAGGAGTTCCCGAAAGTAAGTTCGTTATAAATTGTAAGATACAACCCCTAGATGCGTTATCAATAAACATAGCCGTTCAGAGTATAGGTGAAAGATATTTTATAAGCGACCAAAAAAATAAGAATGATAAACTGCCAGGCTTTACGCGGGTAGATGTCGGCTTAAATTATATCTTAAATAATTTCAATATCAGGGGCAGAATAAATAATTTATTCAACTCTAAATATTCTGAACATGGTGTTTTAAGCGGCGACGGAATTCCTGCTTATTTCCCTTCACCTGGAAGGAATTTCATTATTGAAATTGGAATGAAGATTTAATTATGACTCTTCCTTGATATTTTTTCAAATGTTTTAGTTTTTTATTTCAGGCTAATCTTGCGTTGGACAAGATTTAAATTTGCATAAATTTATTTTTTAACTATAATAAAAACATTATGAGCAAAAAATGTATAATCTGTAATAAAGGAACCTCTGCTGGAAACAATGTAAGTAAGTCGCACCGTAAAACAAAGCGGACATTTGAGACAAACCTTCAAAAAATAAAAATTTTTCTAAACGGCAGTCGGGTTCATAAATATGTTTGCGCCCGGTGTATTAAATCAAACAAAATAACAAAAGTAGCTTAAAAAGAAATTACTCCTGAAATTGAAAACCTTCTTACTTGAGTTTTAGTTTCATAAAACTGCTTGAAGGCAATATCAAACATATAATTTTCTTTTCTATATCCTATGCCAGCAGTGTATGTAGTTGTATAATGATTATTAAAATCACTTCCGAATATTCCACCTCTTATAATAAAATTTCGCAAAAGATAATGCTCTATTCCTAAATGTATTATTCCCGCATCGTTAAGCGAATCATCATAGAATCCCTTTTTATAATCAATTCCTACCGACATCAATTCACTAAACTGCATATTAATGCCGCTTCTCAATATAGGAGGTAAAGCGTGGTTCCCAAAACCATCCCAATAAATCCAAGCCGGCCCGTTCAATAAAGAAATACCAACATTAAAAATATCCGACACTTTATATATCAATCCCCAATCCAGTCCCCACCCATATCCATAATGTATGGTAGCTGTCGGAATACCGCCTTTAATTCTCGCTAATCCAAGCGTGCCAAAAATAAAATTTATATTCATCCCGAAATCTATTTCATCGGTATGTGGAACTGCAATAGTTAATCCGAAAACGCTGATTTTTACATCTATCTTTTCGGTATAATCTACTCCGTTGCTCGTTCCTGTAGATTTATCAACTCTATTGACAAGCGGTCTCCAATAGACACCTGCCTGCGGCGCAACAATAGATATAAAATTTATTTTCTGTCCCTGAAGCGGATACTTCTTATTTAAAATAGCAACATCCAAAGAAGTTTCGCTATATATATTTGCGGAAATACCTAATTTATTATTTTCAAGCAGAGATAGCCCCGCAGGATTCCAGAATGCCGCATAGGCGCTTCCTCCAACAGCAACAAAAGCGCCGCCCCTTCCTATAGCTTGCGATGAAGGCATCTCGCCGATATAATACTTATCGCTTAATATTTCTGCAGATAAAAAAGAACCCTGGCTTAAAAGTAGAATTAGTATAAGTAATTTTTTCATTTTATTATTTCTCCTCCGCCTACAACTTCATCTTTGCGATATAATACCGCGCTCTGACCGGGAGTCGGGGCACGTTGCATTTTATTAAAACTTATTTTACAAATATTTGCTGTAAAATTCAGTTTTTCAATTTTACAATCAACAGATTTATGAGTTGAACGCAATTTTACCTGTAATCTCTCTCCTTTTTCCGCAAAAAACTTCTGAGGCTCTATTTTTATATCTATTTTTTTTTTATAAAGGTCTTCTTCATTACCAACCACTACTTTGTTTAAAGATGGTATAATATCAATAACATACATTTTTTTTCCCAATCCCCCGAATCCTTTCCTCTGTCCCAGTGTATAATTCTGAAACCCGTAATGCATCCCTAAAATTTCGCCTTTCAAATCAATAATTTCTCCGGCAGTGAGCTCTATTTTATTTTTAAGATATTTCTGAAGTCCCTCTTCCATAAGCATACAGCAATCCTGAGATTCGGTTGTATCCATTACCGGCAGATTATTTTTTTTTGCTATTTTATAAACATTTTCTTTGAGCATTTCTCCAACAGGAAATATAATATGTTTAAATTTTTCCACTCCGACATCATAAAGAAAATATGACTGGTCTTTTTTTTTATCGGTTGCGCGAGACAATCTGTCGTTAATTATTTTAGCGTAATGACCTGTGGCAAGATAATTAATTCCTATTTTTTTTAATTTACCTATAAGCAAAGAAAATCTTAACTTTGAGTTACACCATACGCAGGGATTCGGCGTTCTGCCGCTATTATAATATTCAACAAATAAATCCGCTACATTTTTTTCAAACTCTTTCCTGAAATCCATTTGATAAAATGGTACATTAAGAAATTCCGCTGTCTGAGCCGCTCTTCTCAAAGAATCGGCACTGCAGCAGGAAATAGAATCTACAGAAGTCTTACATTTAAAGTAATCGGTAAAAACAGCGATAATATCATACCCCTTCTGTTTCAACAAAAAAAGAGCAACTCCGGAATCTACTCCCCCTGAAACAGCAACCGCTATTTTTTGAGATTGTTCAACTTGTCTGTTGCTCACAAACTAATATTTTAACAGAATTTCGTTCTGTCAACCACCCGAACTATAGAGTGGGATATCTAAAGAAATTTTCATTTACTCAACTGTGTTAATATTTCAACCCATTCGTTATAATGGTCGGCTGTATAACCTGAATATCTTTTAACAATACTGCCGTATTTATCTATTATAAAAGATGCAGGAATCCCGCGAACTTTATAGCGGTTCGGTGCTTCGCTTTTAGTTCCTGCAAGCTGAAGAAATTGTATATCATTTTCATTTAAAAAACTAAGCGCAGCGTTTACATCTCTGTCAAGATTGATTCCTATAACATAAACTTTATCTTTAAATTTTTCGTATAACCCTTCTATCGCAGGCACAGAAGCGCGACATGGCGGACACCACGATGCCCAGAAATATAAAAAAACAGGTTTTCCTCTAAAATCGCTTAATTTATAGTATTTTTCCCCAACAAGCTCTTTTAAATTAAAATTATACGCAAGATTTTCCGCTTCAACTATTTTACTTTCTTCAGCCTGTTTTTGCGGAATTATTCCCATAGCAAATACTATTCCCAGTAACGAAAGTCCGCTGATAAACAATATTATTGCTGTTCTCTTAATTTTTTTCTCAATAGACATTTTATTTTCTCCTTTTTACTATCCCGTACACTTTATAAACTCATTTTTTGCTTATTTATTAATTGAAAAACTCTGCACTTCGTCTTTTTATATGATATTGACGGGCAAATCTATGCGCCTCATTACTTATTTTTTTAAGCAATTTATGGATATCAGAATCTTTATCTATAACAAGCCTTTGTCCTTTATAATATATATTTGCCTTTTCTTTTGCAAGTGAAAGAACCTCCAATGTCAATCCAAGTTTTTTTATTACATCTCTTGCGGCTTTCTCATGAGCAATACCGCCGTCAACAAGAATTACATCGGGAAGTTTCAGATTTTCTTTCTTTAATCGGCTAAGTCTTCTTTTAACTGCTTCTTTGAGCATTTTTATTTCATTATTTTGAAGCAATTTTATTTTGAAGTTGCGATAATTAGTTTTGTCGGATTTAGCACCTATAAAACGCACAGAAGAAGCTGTTGCCTGATTAAAAGAAGTATGTGATACATCAAATCCTTCTATTATTTCAGGTTTATAATTTAAGTTAAGTATCTTTCCTAAAAGATGTAAAATATCTATTTCTTTCCCGCTACCATTAGATAACCACAGTGGTTCGCCTTTAATAGAATTTATCTGAACTGCCGGAAAAACATTTGTAAGAATATTTATCTGATCACGCACTCCGGCAGCTTTCTCATACTGCATCGTATCTTTAAAATAATTCATTCTTTTTTCAAGTTTTTTAAGAAGAATTTTTAGCGAATCAGACAGCAATATAATCAAATCGTTTACCATTACATTATACTCTTTAACGCTGATTTTAAAAGTGCAAGGTGAAAGACATTTGCCAAGTTGATAATTTAAACATGGTTTTTTCCTTTTTAAAACCTTTGGACATTTTCGTAATGGAAAAATTTTATTCAAAATTTTTTCCGCAGCTCTGATATCTTTGATATAGGGAAACGGACCAAAATAAACGGATTGTGTGCAATCCGGGGACTTTCCGCCGGCAGTGGATTCCGTAATTCTTTGAAGTTTCGGAGTGGACATCCCATTTTTTCTGGTAATCTTCAGCATTGGAAACTCGTCTCCTTTTGTAATCGTAATATATGGATATGTTTTATCGTCTTTTAATGCAATATTAAATTTAGGTTTTATTTGTTTGATAAACTTATCTTCAAGAATAAGCGCCTCACTTTCATTTTTTGTTATAATATAATTAACTGCTTTTACCTGCAATATCATTGACAGATGACGCGAATCAAGTTTATCATTTCTAAAATGAGACATTACCCTTTTTTTTATTGATTTTGCTTTGCCTATGTATAGTGATTTAAAAGAACTGTCTATGAACATATAAACACCCGGTTCATCCGGCAGTTTAGAAAATTTAGGAAGCATTTTCATTTACAATCCCTCATAAACCAATAACCTTTTTTAATTGTTTTAATTCTTTTATGGATAAAAGTTCAGCCATTATATAATAGACAAAAATACCGCCTATTATAAGAATCGGCGTCTTTAAAAATACAGTCCAACTTTCAGTGTATATAAGTCCATAGTAAAGAAATAATCC
>CAZPHG010000042.1:0-453 GCA_964586585.1 uncultured bacterium
GGATTAATGATTAAATTATCCAATTTTATGAAATTATCTGAATTGGATTTTGCTAGGACAATAAAAGAGGTAGAAGCAAATGATCTTTTCATAGAATTAATGTATGAGAAAAAAATTATAAAATACCATAGCTTCCCCCGTACGGGTCTTTCAAAAGGAATTTTTGATACAATAGAAAAAATAATTCCCTCTCAGGATTCTTTGAATATTGAAAATCTGCTTAAAGATAAAAATGGAGCAATTAAACTGGCAAAAAAAATCGGGTTAGAAAAATTCAAAAAATATTTTTTATATTGTGAAGAATTCATACCTCTTGAAAAAATTGCACTGGAATGTGTATTGAGTATTAAAGAAGTAAAAGAATTGTTGGATCTGGTAAATACCATTTCAATTCAAGAAGAATTTTTCTATCCTTCAATTCATGATGAAATACTTCCCGAGGAAAAAGTTTCC
>CAZPHG010000042.1:463-3886 GCA_964586585.1 uncultured bacterium
GCCTCAATTACCAGGAAAAACGATAAAGGTTTTTTTATTGATTTCTTTTTTCCTCATCTTGCCAGAGGAAAATATATTATAGATTATGATAGATTAAAATTTTTTAAGAACTTCAAATTAATTAGCTCAAAAAACTTGAAGTTTTTAAATGAATTGGTCTCTAAAATAGAAATGATTAATGATAGAAAAACTACTCTTTTTGAAATCCTTCAAAGAATAACTGAAAAACAAAAAAATTATTTCATTTCTGGAGATAGCACTCAATTACTGCCATATCCTCAAAAAGAAATAGCCCACGATATAAATATTTATCCCAGTACGGTAAGCAGAGCAATAAGTAATCGTAGTATTGATACAAAGTGGGGAGAAAAACCTCTCAAATATTTTTTTCCTTTAAATAAAAAACTTCAGATAAAAGATTTCATTCTTGAAATTATTGAAAAAGAAAATAATTTTAGTGATATATATATATCCAACGTTCTTAAAGAAAAATATAAAATTGCAATAGCAAGAAGGACAGTAGCAAAATATAGAAATGAATTAAATATTCCTAATAAATTCAACAGAAAGAAAAAAGAGTCCCAAAATGAACAAAAATAATGCTCTATCACTTATTAAATTAAATCAATTGAAAACATATTATATAAACGAGATACTCTCAACTTCCGCACTTTTTAAAATTTCTCCTCTACATATCATTATTGTGTGAAATTTCAGTATTCAGTTAATATTCACCTATCTGTGTGCCTGCCTAGTGTGACGCAGGTCCACGCACAGGCAGGCAATGACACGATGTATAATAAACATTTACCTTTCCTGTTTGGTCTGTTCAAATACTTTTTTTAATAGTTCTTCATCTGCCAAAGACATATCAATCTTTCTTCTGCCCATGACTATTTTTGCTATTTTTATGGCTTTTTCCAGAGTATATGTAGTGAGCCCTTTTTCCCCACCCCAAGAAAAGGATGGGACATATTTTGGCGGCATTCCGCCTCCAAAAATGTTCGAACTAACTCCTACAACGGTTCCTGTATTGAAATTTGTTCCTATACCACTTTTTGAATGATCTCCCATTGTTAATCCGACAAACATTGAACCGCTATCTATTAACTTTCCTTCTACATATACTTTTACATTTCCATATTATTTTTCAGGTCGCTATTATTCGTAGAAGCACCTAAATTGCACCACATCCCTAGATAAGCATGTCCTAAAAAACCATCGTGCTGTTTGTTGGAGTAACTGTGTATTATAGATTCTTCTACTTCACCACCCACTCGGCTCATCTCTCCTATACTGGTTCCTTCTCTGATTTTTGCGCCTAAACGAATAATTGATTTTTTCCCGACATAACATGGTCCCTCTATCACAGCATTAGGTTCAATTGTTACATCCTCGCTTATGAATATAGAACCATTGGATGCATCAAGAACTACACCTGGCTTTATTTCTGCTTCTTTTTCTATATGCACTTGAGATCTGTTTATTATATTTACTCCATCGTGCAAGTTGCCTTCAATAGCAGGCTGTTTTGCAAAGAATAGAAAATCCTTTTCTATTTCTTCGGGGTTTTTATTAACAATATCCCATGTGTAATTCATTAAATTACAATCCACTTGTACAATCTTTATGCCAGAGTTTTTTAATTCGTCAAGCATATTACCAGATAATAATTTCTCAGGAGTAATCAGATTCAGATTTTTTTCACTAATCCGAGCATATACAAGTGTAGAATCTTTTACGCCTATCTCTTCTTCGCCAGTCAATGTAAATGGTTGTGCTGCCAAAATCCTGCCATTTATAAAAAGACAAGTCTCTGTCAATTTTTCATTCACCGGATACTGATATCTTTCTTTTAATACAGATGCTATGTCTTCCCTGCAGTAAAGCGTTACATTAGCATCAGAATACTGACTTACTATCTTATCTAATAATGTTCTCATTCCACATTTAAGTTCATATACTGCTCTTGTGTAACTTAACGGCAGAAATTTTGAATAATCCTTGTCTTCAAAAATACATATTTTGGTCATTTTTATCTCCTAATCCGAACGAGTCGGGAATTCAAACTTAAAATAAGCAGAAAAATAATATTTTCTGCTTACACTCCTGCCTCTCTTAGTTTTTTCACACTTTCTGATACATGTTTATAATACTCTTTGCGTTTTAAATTCGCCGCAGCTTCTTCATCGCAAACAATAACCGAATATGGATGCAACTGCATTGCCGATGCTGTTATTTCTGCAGTCAGTGGACCTTCTATCATTTTCTCCAATACATCTGCTTTGTTCTTTCCACTTGCCAGTAAAATGATTTTTTTCGCATCTAATATTGTTCCTACACCCATTGTTATGGCAAATTTTGGCACATCTTCCTCTTTTTCAAAAAAGCGGGCATTATCCTCAATTGTTTCTTCTGTAAGAGTTTTTATTCTTGTACGCGATGCCAAAGAAGAGCCAGGCTCATTAAATCCAATATGACCATCTCTACCTAAACCCAATACCTGTAGATCAAGCCCACCCACATCATCTATCGTATCCTCATATCTCTCGCAATAAGTCATCACATCCTTTGTCATACCATCGGGAACATGAATATTTTTAGGATTTATATTTATATGCTTAAACAGATTTTCATGCATAAAATAATGATAACTTTGATCATGTTCAGGGATAAGACCAATATATTCATCTAAATTAAAAGTTATCACGGTAGAAAAATCCAGCCCCTCTTCTTTATGCATCCTGATTAGCTCTTTGTAAAGCCCTATTGGTGTAGAACCAGTGGCAAGTCCTAACTTAAAAGGTATATTATCTTTTGCTTTCTCACGCATTTCTTCTGCTACTATTTTTGCTGCCATCTTACTCATTTCATCATAATCTTTTTTTATAATTACTTCCATTTTAAAAATCCTCTCTTTTATATTTACACATTTTATACCAACTAAATTTATACCATTTTATCTGATTCAACTATTCATTTTTTACTTTACATCATATGTTTTATCTCCTTTATTAAATGTTCTAATTTTTTTTCAGTTGCTTTTTTTCCATTTTTAACTTTTGTTTCTGCAAAAATTCTAATAATCGGTTCGGTATTTGACGCTCTAACCTGAATCCATGATTTATCTTTAAATATAACCTTACAGCCATCTTGTCTGTCTATATATTTCACATCTTCTTTTTTACTGTAGTTTGCGTCAATACTTTTAATAATTTCAATAGGATCACCTACAACATCAATCTTTTTCTTAACTAAAATATATTGTGGTAATTCTTTCTCCAATTCTTGTAAGGAACTACCGGTCCACGCTAAATATGATAAAATCAAAGCCATACCTACAGTGCTATTACGACCATAATTCACCGAACCCACAATTATTCCCCCATTACCTTCTCCACCAAACGGTAGATTATTTTTTAT
>CAZPHG010000042.1:3897-6700 GCA_964586585.1 uncultured bacterium
CAACATTCACTTCTCCGACAGGGGTTCTAAGTATATCAACATCGTATTTTTTCCCAATTTCTTCCCAAACTGCTGTGGTAGATAAATTTACAGGAATCTTTTTTATATATTTCTCTTTTTTACCCTTTTGCAATTCAAGTAGAAATTTGCCGGCAAGAAGCAGAGTGTGTTCCTCGCTAAATAAAGGCATTGCAACCAATCTATCTTGATCAGGATCAAGCGCAAATCCTATATCTGCATTATATTTAATAATATCTTTTTTAAGATTACCTAAATACTGTGGAGCAGGTTCCAATTTTCGCTGGGATTTTTCGATACTTCCTGAATTAACAATAATTATATTTTTTTTCTTGATTCCCAAAGCAAGTAAGAAACTTTTCGGAATAAATGAACCTGTTCCGCAACAAGCATCAATGACAATTTTAAAATCTTTTTTTTTAATTGTCTGAAAAATTTTTTCACCAAATCCTTCAATACCTGAACATTGTTCAATAATATTTTTTATTTTATTTATGACATCTTGATTGTAATTATCAGTTATTTCCTTTTGAAATTCTATTTCAAAATTTTCAACATTAGATATTCTTTGTTTAATTTCTTTACCTGTAAACTTTGAATCAAGCTCAACTAATTTTACTTTTATTTTAGCCATTTGTAAAGGGGTCAGAATTGTTGCTTTTTCTTTATCTCCATATCGGGCGATTAACTTTATTCCATTCCACGCTATAGAGTTATGGCTCGCCGTAATCATAATTCCTCCATTTAGATTGTAATGTTTTATAGCCCATTCAAGAATTGATATTGAGGTAATTCCAAGTAAGAGCAATTCAATCTTAGTGCCTGTTTTTTTCATGATATCATTTAGACATACAATACATCCTTTTAGTAAATCATCTCCTGACAATTTGGGATCTTTGGCTATGGCAATCTTGATAAATTCCACATTTTGCTTCTTAATATACTCTTCATAAAAAGATAGAGTAGTTTTGTATGCCTCAATAGGGATCATTGATTTATTTACTAATCCTCTTATACCTGACAATGATCTAATTATTATATCCATAAAAATATATTTGTTCTATAAATTTGTGCTTATTATGATGAATTCTCATTTTTTTCCCTCTTTCCCCAAAATATATTTAATGTAACCCAGTGCGTGGCTCCTAAATATTTATGAGGTATAAAAGCATAATCAATTCCAAATTTTTGTCCTTCAAATCCAAGTCCAAAAGTAATCTTAGAAGAATTTGTATTATAACCTGCTCTAAAAAATATGTTATTTAGATTATATTCAGCCCCTGCAAAATATTTTAAATTACTTTCGCGATATTCAGTGTCAAAAGTAAGAATTAAATTATTTTTAGCATAGAATTTTATTCCTGCTCTTATTGCTAATGGTGGTCTTTCTGTTTCAGATAAAAATTTTATTCCCCCAGATATAACATTGTTTCCGGTAATACCTACCGTATATTTATCCTTTTCTAACATAAATCCAAAGTTTACAGTATATATACTATCGCTGTAATCAGCAATTTTACGCTTAATATATCTAATTGTGGTTCCTACACTTACTTTACCAAATGTTTTTCCGTAAGAAACTCCAAACGACAAATCAGATGCGTTAAAATTTGCAGTGTTGTAGCTTTTTATATCTCCGAAATTCAAATAAATTATATCAACCCCAAAGCCACTTTTTCCTCTCCTTGAAGAAGTAAAAGCAAAATAATTGTATTTTATTCCCTTAAACAAATTGTTATGTGAAAAAATGACTTGTTTATTATAATTCAAACTAAGTGCAGCAGGATTCCAATATACTGCGTTCGCGCCTTCCGCTTTACCGACAAATGCGCCACCCATTGAAGCAGGCGCGGCACCTGTACCTATTTTTAAGAAATCAAAAGCATAAACCTGAAAATTAAAAGTTAAAAATAAAAAATTAAAAATTAAGAAAATTAATTTTAAACGTATTTTGTATATCATCTTATGAGAGCAATTTTTCCTTTACTATTCCCTATTACATATATATATATACCGCTTTTTAATTTTTTTCCATCGAAATCAGTTCCATCCCACTCTACCTTATTGTTTTTTTCTATTGCACTATATACAAGATTGCCAGTGATAGAAAATATCTTTACTTCTTCACCTGAAGGAATATTTCTAAATATGCATTTTTTGTGTTCTGACACTATAAATGGATTTTTGTCTGGATGAGGTTCTCTGGTTGGAATATTATTTATCGTTACAGCAACCTGTTTTGTACCTATCCTGACGGTGCAAGTACTATAGCCAATAACTTTAATATTATAACTGCCATCCTCATATTGCGTTGAATCAAATATCCAACTATAAGGCGGACTGTCATCAGTGTTTTTTCTTATGTCGTTTAGATAAAAATAAATTTTACCTACATCTTTTCCCTCTCCAGCATTTGCAATTACTTTTATCTCTTTCACTCCTCTGATTATCTCGTTATTACAGAGATTATAAAAATTTACAAAAGGATTTATTGTATGCAGATTAGGAAAATTGCCTGTCATTATTAGCATAGATATCAAATTGATTGAATCTTCATAATATCCCTCGTTGGTTCTCGTTCTAATGTTACTATATATTGCATTTAACCAGGTCTGATGATTAGAAGAACTCATTGCCGCTACTCCAAACGGCGATACAAAAGCAAGAGAATTCCAATGACCATATGCAACTCCGTTAAGATAATAACCATCAACTATGTTAGCAGGATTCCCACCAGTAGTTCCTTTTATCCAGTTGGTCATTCTATTCACTCTATTGAATGCTT
>CAZPHG010000043.1:0-4758 GCA_964586585.1 uncultured bacterium
GACGCACAAAGCGCAACCTGAACATTTATCTAAATTTATTTTAATACTCATTTATATCTTTCAAAATATTCATCAATCTCCGACCTTAATTCAATACCTGCTTTTTCAAAACAATCAAGTAGCTCACTGTAGGTTCCCTCACCAGCAAGAAAGTCCCAAAATTCTTCAGCTACCATTACTTCATTTTTCAAATCCAACATTCCTTTCATCGTCCAGCGTTTATATGGTTCTGGTTCGTATGGATTGTACGGAATTGAAATAAGCGTGTTGACTTCGGCTTTGGGATGCTGATAGAAAAAAACTGCTAACCACTCAAGCATATTTCTTTTGTAGGAAATGAAATTACCTTTATTGGGTTTAACTGTTTTTAAGTCAAACATAAACACCTCATCTGTTTTTGAAACAAGAAATAAATCCACTTTTACCTGTTTAAGTTTATTTTCCTTTCCTGATTTTGCAACCTTTCTTATTTTTTCTGTTTCCCTGCTTTTATTTACTTCGCCATCTACAGAAAGATCATTCATTATTTTTTGAATTTCATTTTGAGCTTCTTGCGTGATAATATTTCCAAGTTTATATTGAGTATAAACTTCCTTGAAAGTTATTTTTGCAAGTTCTTTCGCAACAGGTTCGTAAATTGAAATCCCAAATGTTGTGTTTAATGAATGAATAAAAGAAAATAAAGCCATTCTGTCTTTTCCTAATAAGCGATAATGAAATGGCATATTAGCGGTTTCCGGTTTATAATTCTGAAATTTATTTCTCAGACAAATTTTTATTGTTTCTATAATGTGATTTTTATGTTCTTTCGTTAGTGTCATACTCTTGATTTATTTTTCACTCAACTCCTTTAAGGCATATTCAACGGCATCGCGCCATTGGCTTCCAAAGAAATCCCCAATTTTATCTTCAATGAAATGCAAATCTTTTTCTACAAAAGGTGTGTTTATTTCATTTGAAACATTAATTACATCTTCTACAGTAATAGCGTAAAGTACTTTTTCTTTTTTCATAATTTTGTTTTTAAGTGAAAAATAATTTCCGAATATGCGACTTTATCTTTTTCTGTGCGATTTAATACCGGTCGCTTAAATTGATTTACAATTTTCATTCCTGCATTATCGGCAATAGTAGAATACATATTATATTTATCGTTTGCAACAAGAAAAACATTATAATCATTAATTAAAAATTTTTTGGAATTATTTAAAACTTCAGATATTCCTTGAATATAATTTTTGCGTGCCTGAAGTCCCTGTCCGCGAAAAAGCGAGCCTATTTCTAAAGCATCTTTTCGCTTAAAACCAAGAAGGTCATACGCATATGCGTGCTGTTCGTGATAATCAATTAACCCTATATAAGGAGGACTTGAAAATATCCCTTTTATTTTTTTTTCTTTTACTAATTTTGCAAAAGATGCTTTTCTTTTCTTAAGGCTCTCTAAAATATTTATATTTCTTGCGTTTCCGGTAAGACATATTTGATATGTGTTCGTTTTTAACTTTTCAAATTCAAGTAATCTCTTTACAGTGTCGTAAGAATATCGCTTCCACCAACTCAAAATTGAAAAAAGCGGTTTACAAATTTTTCCATGTTTTGAACAATAATATATCTCCGTAACCGGTTCTTTTAAAGTTGCTAAATCGGCATGAGAAGTTGCTCTGCATGAACGCATAGTACGGCTTAAAACAATACCCATCACCTTTTTTGTATTAATACTGGAGATTTGTTTTATTCTATTAAAAACAAAATCAATTTCCGTCCTCACATTCTGTAAATACCACTTATCCAAAAATCTAACAGTGCTTTTTTGTTTTAATTTAATATTATATTTTTCAACTAATTGTTGATAAATTTTTAAAAACTCTTTTGTTTTTCCCGCTCCATATTTTTTTTCATCAATAAGATTTTTTCGTACTTTGTATTTATATTCCGGCACAGGAAAGTATTTATTATTAAATTTTTTAAGTTCGTCGTAAAGTTCATTTTCAAAAGCAACTGTTGTAAAATTGGCAATAAATTCTTCAAGAGATTTTGTTATTTTTTTGATTTCATTTTTTAAATCGTTAAAATTGTATTTTCCAATTTTAACATTGCTTATAAAACTATTAAAATCTGAAACATCAATCCCAATTCCATGTATTCCAATCTCATTTGCCTGTATAAGTGTTGTGCCGCTGCCACAAAAAGGGTCAAGAACTATATCGCCTCTTTGAAAATAAATTTCTCTTTTAAAATTATCCGTGTGATTGTCTAAAAAATACTCTACCAATTGTGGAATAAATTTCCCTTTGTAGGGATGGAGGCGATGAACATGTTTAGTTGTTTCCGCTTCATTGTATTGCTGAAAAGATAATGTCCAGTTTAAATCATTACCGAGCTGCTTTTTCCATTCTCGCTCCCTTTTCGGCTGGTGATTTTTATAGTAGTTTACAAGTTCCTGTTTTTCTATATATCTACTACCATTACAACTAAATCTTTTTACTCTTCCATACTGAATTAAATACGAAATATTGGAATTAGATACTTTTCTATTTAAATGCTTTGTAGCAAACCTGCTTGCCTCATCAATAGTTAATAAGTTATTCATTCAAATTATTGCTTTTTCCTTTAGCGTACTTACAAGTTTTCGCACTACATCCTGCGACTCACCCTTAAAAATAACACCTTTTTCGCGTTTCGGCGGCGCAAATATTTTTTCAACTACCGTGGGTGATCCCATCTGCCCTATATTATCCAATTCACAAGCAATATCACTTGCAGTAAGTTTTTTTATTTCTTCTTTTCTTGCCCTCATTTTGCCCCTAAGTGACGGTAATCGCGGCTCGTTTATTTCTTTTAATACTGTTATCAAACATGGAAGAGGCGCTTCTATTACATTATAGCCGTCTTCCATTGTGCGGTAAGCTTTTACATACTTTTCATTTATTTCTTCTATTTTCCCGACATACGTAATACAGGAAATACCTAACATTTCAGCAATACCAGGCCCCACCTGCGCCGTATCGCCGTCTATTGCTTGTTTGCCGCTTATTATAAAATCTACTTCACCTATGCTTCTTATTCCTCTTGCAAGTGTATAAGAAGTAGCGAGCGTATCAGAACCCGCAAAACTCCTATCTGTGAGCAGTATTCCCTCATCTACTCCTAACGATATTGCCTCTCGCAACGCTTCTTCTGCCTGAGGAGGACCCATTGTCAGCACTATCACTTCAGCATTTAATTTTTCTTTTATGCGAAGCGCCTCTTCTATCGCATACATATCAAAAGGATTAATTATTGATTCCACCCCTTCTCTGATTAGAGTATTTGTCTCAGGATTAATCTTTACATCCGTAGTATTAGGAACTTGTTTTATACAAACTACAATTCTCATTTTATTTTTTTGATTTTGACTCTTTAATTACCGCTAACCCTATTACATCTCTTTGTATCTGATTTGTGCCTTCGTAAATTTGGGTAATCTTAGCGTCTCTCATATATTTTTCAGCAGGATATTCTTTCATATAACCATATCCGCCGAATATCTGCACTGCATTGGTTGTAACTTCCATAGCAACATCCGAAGCAAACAATTTGCTCATAGCGCTTATTTTTGATATATTTTTGGCTCCGCTGTCAATCAGCCGTGCCGCAGAATAAACTAAACTTCTTGCCGCTTCCGTTTTTGTCGCCATATCCGCTATCATATGCCTTATTGCTTGAAAAGAAGATATCGGCTGTCCGAACTGTATTCTTTGCGAAGCATATTCTACGGCTTCATCTATAGAACCTTGAGCTATTCCAACCGCTTGCGCTCCGATACCGGGACGAGAATGGTCAAATGTTTTCATCGCTACTATAAAACCCATGCCTTCCCTGCTAAGCAAATTTTCAACAGGAACTTTACAATCTTCAAATATAAGTTCTCTTGTTGCTGATGCCCTTATTCCTAATTTTTCTTCTTTTTTACCAAAATCAAATCCTTCCGTTCCTTTTTCCACTATAAAAACAGAGGCGCCTCTTGCGCCCTTTGCCTTATTTGTCATTGTAAGTATTGTGTAAATATCCGCAACGCCGCCATTCGTAATAAATACTTTTGTTCCGTTTAATATATAAAAATCTCCTTCTTTTTTAGCAGTTGTTTCCAATGCGCCCGCATCCGAGCCGGCATTAGGTTCAGTCAATCCAAATGCGGCTAATGTTTCGCCTTTCGCTATACGAGGCAGATATTTATTTTTTTGTTCGTCCGTGCCGAAAAGTATTATTGGCAAGCACCCCAGCGCAGTAGCAGCATAACTTACAGCTATTCCACCACATACTTTAGAAAGTTCTTCGGTAACAATACACAATTCTACACATCCTCCGCCTAATCCGCCATATTCTTCAGGTATAAAAATTGCAAACAAATCACTTGCCGCAAGAATATTCATTATCTCTTCGGGATGTTCTCCTTTTTCATCTAATTCCGCTCGAACCGGCTTGATTTTTTCCTGAGCAATCTGTCTGGCAAGTTCTTTTATTTCTTTTTGTTCTTCTGTAAATTCATAATCTAACATAATTTTTTTCCTTTCAATTTTTCGTAAGCACGCTGGGCGGCTTGCTGCTCGGCAACTTTTTTACTATATCCTTCTCCTTTACCGTATATTTTTTTATTTATTGCTACAGAAATCTTAAATTTTTTATTGTGCGCCGCACCGTATTCGGAGATAATTTTATATTCAGGAAGTTTAGAGAATTTTTCTACTGTATATTCCTGAAATGTTGATTTATAATCCA
>CAZPHG010000043.1:4858-6620 GCA_964586585.1 uncultured bacterium
GGAAGTTTAGAGAATTTTTCTACTGTATATTCCTGAAATGTTGATTTATAATCCACTATCTTATGAAATTCTTGTTTTTCCATAAATTTCTCTATAAATTTATAAGTAACATCAAACCCTCTATCAAGATAAATTGCGCCTATTATTGCTTCCATAGCATTTTCAATAATCTGCGTCTTTTTTTTAAAAACATATTGTTTTATCTTTTCGCTTAAAAATACAAAATATTTTATTTCTAATTCTTCTCCCCATTTCCTTAATGTATCACCGGATACTAATTGCGCCTTTATTTTTGTTAACGTTCCTTCATTATATGAAGGAAATTTATTAAAAATAATATCGCTTACACAGGCATTTAATATGCTGTCTCCTAAAAATTCCAATCGCTCATTATCTTGTAATATATGGTGTTCAGATGAGTAAGAACGGTGAAGTAACGCTATATCAAGCAGAGACTTATCGTTAAAATCAACGCCAAGCCTCTCTATTAAATTATCAAGCGATTTGTTCAGAGGTGCTGCCATCTTTTTACTATTAAAGAGGTATTGTGTCCTCCAAAACCAAGAGAGTTAGATAAGACCACATTAACTTTCTTATCTCTTGCTGCATTAGGAACATAATCAAGATCGCATTCGGGATCAGGATTTTCATAATTAATTGTAGGATGTATCACAGATTCATTTATTGTTTTTATAGAGGCAATTAATTCGATGACACCAGCAGCTCCTAATAGATGTCCTGTCATTGATTTTGTTGAAGATATTGCAAGCTTCTTAGAATGGCTGCCAAAAACTTCTTTTATTACTTTTGTTTCTATTTTATCATTTAGCGGTGTAGATGTTCCATGGGCATTAATATAATCTATTTCTTCACAGGAGATTCTTGCATCCGCGATCGCTTTTTTCATCGACTGAATCCCGCTTAATCCTTCGGGTTGCGGCGCGGTTACATGATAGGCATCAGCAGTAGCGCCATATCCTGCAAGTTCAGATAATATTTCTGCGCCTCTTTTTTTTGCGTGTTCTAATTCTTCAAGAATTACTATGCCGGCTCCTTCTGACATTACAAAACCATCTCTTTCAGCGTCAAACGGTCTGGATGCTTTTTGAGGCTCATCATTTCTTGTAGAAAGCGCTCTTGCCGCGCAAAATCCTGCCAAAGATAGCGGTGTAATTGAAGCTTCACTGCCGCCGGATATTATAACATCCGCATCGCCGGATTTTATCATTCTCATTGCATCTCCAATTGCATGAGCGCTTGAAGCGCAGGCGCTCACAACACCATAATTTACTCCTTTAAAACTGTGTTTAATTGCAATCTCACCAGAAGCCATATCTATAATCATTGACGGGATAAGAAAAGGCGATACCCTTTTGGGTCCTTTTTCTAAAAGTTTTTTATGTTCTCTTTCTATTGTAGTGAGCCCCCCCATACCACTGCCAATAATTACTCCGCAGCGGAAAGGGTCTTCTGTATCCATATTCAACCCGCTTGCTTCAAACGCTTCCTTTGTCGCAGCAAGCGCATACTGTGTAAAAAGCGCCATTCTTTTTGATTTTTTAGCATCTATTCCAAAATTCTGCGGATCAAAATCATTTATTTCCGCTGCGATCTGAGTAGTATATTCACTTACATCAAATCTTGTGATTTTACCGACTCCGCTCTTCCCTTCAATTAAGGATTTCCAGAATTTCCCTACATTTAATCCCAGCGGTGTAATAACGCCCATCCCTGTAATAACAACACGCCTTCCAGTCATAGG
>CAZPHG010000044.1:0-6527 GCA_964586585.1 uncultured bacterium
TTGCAAAAAATTATTTTTTAACCCAAGTTCGCCAAAAATGAGGAGTAAACACCCAGTCTTGTCCAATGCAAGATGAGCCCGAAATAGTTCTCTTGCAAATAAGAATTTGACAGGAAGCAAGTAAGAGTCATAATGATTATATTATGGAAATAATTATGAATGACTTAAAATTAAAAAGTATTGTTGAAGTAAAGAGGTTTTTGAAAGAATCAAATTTCATAGAATTTAAAAGTAAATTCCGTACGGATGCATATGGGTGGACAGAAATGGGTGGACAGAAAAAACGATGAAAAGGTTTGATTATTTAAAATTTTTATATCACGAAGTTTTCGAGGGTGGGGAATATCTAACATTTTTTCTTCGGGTACAATTTTTTCTATAACAATCTGTTCCTTAATATCTTTTTTCTTTTCCTGTTACTTCGGATTCAACGAATTAAACTCCTCTATACGGCATCTTAATTATTTCAAGTTCTTTTATTCGTTGCTCCAATTGTTTTATCTTTTCGTCATCTACTTTCCTTACGGGCATTTTTTCAATTCTCGCCTCTTTTTTCGGTACGATTACCGGCAATGGCCTCTCTCCAAATAAAATGTTTAAATTTATTCTATGCGTTCCGAAAATATCTCTTATACCTGAAAGCGGATAATCAAAACTATAATCAAATTCAAACATGCTATTGAATATAAATGACGCGCCTGTCGATATAGTTCTTCTTTTTCCGTCGCCTAACAATATTCCTGCTCTCAACTTAAAAGAATCTTTAAAAAATCTTTTTTCAATACCTGAATGAAAACTTAATTTTCTATTTTTATAGTTAATATCGCCTGAAACCATGAAATTTCTGTTCAGATATCTATATCCGGTTCTTATTACTATCGGGAGTCTGTCTTTTTCCAATAATCCCATATTTGGCCGGTTTAAATTTTTAATTGAAACCCCTACCCTGCTAAATTTATTTATATCATATATAAATCCAATATCCAAACCAAATGAAATTCTATTATAACCATCTCTAAAAACAGGGTCCCTGCCGCCAAGCATTTCTCCTGTTTTAAGATTTACGGCATTCTCGGTATAAAGTGTAGCGGAATAAGATTTGCTAAGCATTTTAACTACCAGTCCGACACCTAATCTATTAAACAACCTTCCATAACCTAAACTTAATATATTTTCGGAATAATATCCCATAAGTGAAAAATTTTGCCATGTGATACCTATGGTTCCATATTTTGGAGGCAGAGGGTGGACATATCCTATAAATCCCTTATTTAAATTTGAATTATCCGTTAAGCCCCAAAACAGTCGGCTATAAGAAATGGATATTTCAGGAAACCTTAATTTTGCCAATCCGGCCGGATTATAATACATTCCATATACCCCTTCAGCTACCGCAGTATATGCGTGGGCAAGTCCAGCAGGTCTTGCTCCTGCACCTGTTTCTAAAAACTGTGCGTTGCCATCTGATGTTATATATAAGATGCAGCATATAAGGCATAATAATTTTATAAACATCGATTTTTTTATTATTATTTTCATTTTTTCTCCTATCTTGCTATCACTACTGTTCCATTTATTACTTTATTTTCTTCACCTGTTACTTCTATCTGATAAATATATACACCCCCCGACATTCTCTTGCCATCAAAATTGGTGCCATCCCATTTCAACGAACCTGAAGCGAAACCTTCTGTTGTTCCTCTTACCATATCTGCAATCCATACGCCGTTTAAGTCATATATCTTTCCTCTTACACTTGCCCGCTTTGGATTGTCATATTTGATTTCAAAGAAATCCAGCCAGCCATCATTATTTGGGGTAAATATCTTATCCGGATGTATAGATATAATTTCAAATGAATCTCCACGGTATGATAATCGCAACGCATAACTTCCCAGTGATTTCACATTTATTGAAACTCTGTTTTTAAATATATCTACTTCGCCACCAAGTTTCACCCATTCAAGCCCATTGAACCAGTAAAGTGAAAGTTGTTTTTCTGCTTCCCAAGCCGACACTGCTCGCGGCGAGCCGGATATCTTACAACCGGAAACATCAAAGTAAATACTTAATCTTACCAACGCTTCTTCAAATACTACAGAATTTATTGTCTTTCCTGTAGCTGCACTTATTGCCTTAAAGTGAAATTTGTTAAGAATATTTGCATCTTCTGAAGGCAACCTCACAACATCTATTATCAAATCTTCGCCGATATTATTCTCTTCGGCATAAAGTATGGAATTCACGGTATATGGTATCTGTAATTTTGCTTTTTTATCGTAATGCTGTGCTATTACATTTAGATATTCACTTGTATCAAGTATCATTGACGGCTTGCTCTCGTTGCCAAATATATCAACAGCAGTTATGCGATATAATTTTACCCCTTTCAGAGTTGAAGCGTCTGTATCTTCATAAATAAACTTATCCATATGCGATAAATCCTCAATTGTTGCTATAATCTCCCAATTAGCAGCGCCTATAATTTTCCTGTAAATTCTATATATGCCTCTTTTTACATATTTGCTTCTATCCGTATTAATTTTTACACTGCTGAAAGAAAGAACTACTGTTCCATCTGATTTTATTTCGTTTATTCTTACTCCTGATGGCGGAAACGGTATAGCGCTATATTCTGCTGCCGCAGCACCGGGTATATTAGAGATTAGCGAGATATTTCCCCAATCGTCCTCAGATTTAATTGCAAAATAGTATAATTTATTTCCAATAAGACCGGTAACTGTCATATTCTCGGACACTCCCGGTTCGGACGGCGCCGGCACAGGAGATTTCTCACTTATATCTTTGGCGTTATTCCACCATAAAGTTGTATTGTCAGGAGCAGTTGTAGAAAATTTTATGAAATATTTTTTTACTTTATCTGGATACACACCATCAGCCGGGAAGCCATCATCCGGCGCTGTCCATGAAAGAAGTATCGTTCCTTCATTAGCGCCGGTAGCAGCAAAGAGGTCTGTTACCGCGATAGGAAGAATCGTATCTTTTTGCGCAAATGCAGTTGCTTGATTAGAACTTTGAATTGAAATATCAATATCTGATAAATTCCCATAATTATCTTCTGATTTAATAGCAAAATAATAGGTTGCCCCTCTAACTAAACCTGTAATAGTTAAATTCTCATTACTGCCTGGGTCTGAGGGAGTCGGAATCGGCGATTTTTCACTTAGATTTTTGGCACTATTCCACCATGCTTGAGTTGAATTGCCGACATCAGTGACACTGAAAGTTGCGTATCTTATAAAATATGTCCTTAAAGTTCCTCCGCCGTATTCAATAGTTCCCGGAGCAATCCACTGTAAATCAATCTCTCTTTCGCGAGTTCCTGTTGCTGCGACAAGGGATATTACAGCGCCGGGACAACCTCGCGGCGCTATAGCGAAAGCAGTATTTATCTCTGAAATATTATCTCTTTCATCAGCTGATTTAATTGCAAAATAATAAGTAGTTCCGCTCATAAGCCCTGTAATTGGTAAAGATTCATTGCTACCTTGAATTGATGGCATCGGAATAGGTGATTTTTCAGTAATATTATTTGATAAATTCCACCATATATTTGTATCGCCGCCAACTGATGCAATACTAAATGTCGCATAGCGGATAAAATACTTTGCAGCAGTTCCGTGCAAACCATCATCGCCGGGAGCTGTCCAAGAAAGGTTAATTTTGCCACGGCTTACGCCTTTAGCTGCAATAAGATTTGTAATCGCAGATGGCTTTATATCATCCACCGATGCAATGGCAAACGGCTGTTCTAAATTAAAAGTTTTCAAATCAATATCGCTTAAATTACCAAATTTATCTCTTGCCTTAATAGCAAAATAATATGTCACTGAGGGTGTAAGATTCTCTGCTATATGATTCATCGTATCGCCCGGATTATTCATCCAGTTATATAAATTAATACCACCTGCCTGATTCCACCATGCGGTAGTATCACCAGAAAAATCAGCAGTCACACTTTGAGTACCCCACCTGATATAATAGTCCTTAACAAGTGTATCCAACTTCGTCTCGGGAGCAGTCCAGAAAAGGTTAATTTTGCCCTCAGCGCCACCCGCAACATAATCCGCCTTTAACGAAGTCAGATTAGTAATCCTTGCAGGCGGAACATTATGCGACGGTCTTATAGTGAGAGTAACATCAACAGTCGCTCCGCAGACAGGCATAACCGTCCCCGCAGTCAGAAATAATAATCCTGCTGATACGCTGAATATTAATTTTTTAAGTGTTTTAATCACTTTCCGTTAATTTTTTATTTCCTCATTTTTCATTTTTTTCTGTGTATTCTTCTGAATTTTTCATTTTGTATTTTTATTTGTCATTTTTATTTTTTATCTTTAATTTTTGATTTTCTTCAAAATCCTATTCTCTTCATCTCTTTATCCGGCGGTTCAAGCAACCGTCTTAATGCATCAAATACTATTCTAAACTGCTTATCATACTTGCTTTCCATTTCCTCTATTTTCTCTTTCAGTTCTTTGTATGAAAGCATCATCTGCCTCATTTTCGTAAAAGTTCTCATTATCTGAATGTTCACAGATATTGCCCTTTCACTATTCAAAACACTGGATAGCATCGCAACACCTTGCTCGGTAAATGCATAAGGGTTCACAGTTGAATGCTTAAGAGTTTTGAACCGGTCGCAATTTGCGACCAGTTCATTTTTCTCCTCTTGGATTAACTGAAACATAAAATCATCGGGAAAACGTTTTAAGTTTCTTCTTACCTGTTCATTTAATCTTTTTGTCGAAACTCCATATAGTTCAGCTAAATCCCTATCCATAATCACTTTCTGACCTCTGATAACAACAATCTTATCCACTATCACTTCAACCGGAACATTCGCCATTTTTTTACTCCTTCCCTTTGAACTTTAGTTTGTATTTCACTCTTCTCTTTCTTTTTCGCTTTCCTCTTCCCTACTCCCTATTCTTTCTCCTCTGTCTTAAAATAAACCCTCGCAAAAAGATTTATCGGGATGTCCAAACCAAGAACTTTTCCTATGACAACAAAAGCAAAACTCCTTCCGTAAAATTCCTCTTTATCAGGAACTTTTATATCCATAATTACATCGGTAATACTTCTTCTTCTTGCCCTCATATTCTTTCGCCTGAAAGTAACCTTAATTTCTTCCGGTATTGGCTCATAACCCTTTATTAATCCATAATTCTTTGGATTTTCTGCAATATGAAACTCAATTCTATGATTTTCTCTTCCTTTGTTAACCATCTGCAAAGTTGAAAGTTCTCTACCATCTAATCTCACACTTTTTCCAATACTAATCTCAGGAAGAAACAAACTCAAAGGTGACAGTTCCATCTTCAGCGCGTCAAAAATCCTTCTTCTATGGTCATCTAAAACTTTCATTGGTGTAAGTCCTGTTGAAAATCTCATTCTGCTGCGAAAAGCCATTGATATACCAAGTCCACCACCACCGACTGCCCTCGGAGCTGTTTGTGTCAACAAATTTATCTGAAAATGTCTGTTTTTATATTTTTCATCATCAGGAATTGAAATTATTATATCGCAGTTCATTTTTTCACCCGGCTCCAGACGAAAAACTGTAGGAAAAACTTTCACCCACGAAATATCAGGAACTGCTTCATAACCTTCCTGCAATTCTTGTGGCAGTGGCTTTTGAACAATAATTTCAATATCAATCGGCTCTTCCGATAAATTCGTTACTGTATACGGCAACCCTTTTTCTTGCTTTAAACTATATACCATTCCTACTTTCATATTTGACAGAATTACATCCGCAAAACTTGTTGAAAAATTTGAAGCAGACAACAAGTTACTAAACAGAAGTAAGATAATTACAAATATCCATTTTTTCATATCTTTCTCCTCCTTTAATGAGGATTCTTCGCCTGACGGCTCAGAATGACATACAGGGTTTGCGCGGCAGACCTATATAAACCTATACCTCCACCAATCAGCAACGCTGATTGCCGGCACAGTTCTTAAATATTAATTAAATAATTAATTTTGTTTTTATATTTTCCTCCTTGTTATTGTGCAGCTATTATAAACTGAGTATTTATTGTACGCCGGGCTTTACTGCTTACAGTTGTAGGCATCTGTATCTTAAACCACACAGCGCATAACTCTCCTGTCAGTCCATCGGCTGCCAGAGCGATCGCTGTTGTCCCTGCTGAGCCACCTGTTAAAGCATTCGGGGTGCCTATAATTGCAAAATCATTGTTGGCGTTAAAATCACCAAGACCCATCCTTGCAGTTGCTGTTGCAGCATGCAGCACAAACTGATTATGACCAGGAGTCGCTCCTACTGTCCAGCCGCCATCAGCTGATACTATCTTCTTTTGAACTGTTACACCAACCGGACTGTTGTTATCTAACTGAACTGATGTTGCAGAGTTAGAAGAAGTGTTAACAGCAACTATTCCGAAGTCATAGGTTACAGGATTTGCCACCAACGTCAGTGTGATACCAGGCGTTACAAAAATAGTAACATCCGCTGTATCTGGTGTTTCAAACGCAACTCC
>CAZPHG010000045.1:0-6487 GCA_964586585.1 uncultured bacterium
TATGAGAAAAGTTATGTGGTTTATTGCCGCATTATTTATAGGCGGTATTTTCTTTTGGTATGGAATAGGGGATCAACAACCGGGCGCATTAGCCACTATTGGGCGCGCTAAAATAACTGTCCGAGAATTTCAAAGAAGATTATCCGAGCATGTAAGAAGAGAACGGAATCAAAGAGATGAAGAATTAAGTGAAACGGAACTGATTGAAATAAGAAGAAATTTACTTAGCTCGCTTATAAGCCAGGAACTTCGGCGCCAGGAAGCCAAAAATTTGGGAATATCTATAGAAGATGAAGAAATTGTAGCCACAATACAGTCACTGCCTCAGTTTCATCAGGATGGAAGATTTAATTTCAGGCTTTATGAACAGACATTAAGATTCTCTATGAATATGACCACAGAAGAATTTGAAGAATTAATAAAAACAGATTTATCTATCCGTCAATTAGAGCGGCTTATCCTTTCATCTACAAAAGTAACCGTTTCCGAATTGAAATTACACCATCTTGACAAACATGGTTCTCTTGAAGGTTTTGATGGAAATATTCAGGAGTTACGAAGTGAAGTGCTTCAAAATAAAAGAATAGCTATTTATAGAAACTGGATGAGAAGGCTTCAGGAAAAACATGAAATTATAGTCAATCCGCAACTTGCAGGATTATAATTTATAATTTACCCATTTTATACATTTTTCTAAAAAGTTTCACCGGAAATCCGGTAACATTACTATAACTGCCTTTCTTCCATTTTATATATTTATCTTTCATTCCTTTAATTGCGTAACCGCCAGATTTATCTAAATTTTTCACTTTGAACTTTTCAATATCTTCCTCAGATAATTTTTTCATTTTTAATATAGTTGTTTCAACAGACAGCGGACTTTCTGCACTTCCTGTCTTTTTGCCTGTGGATAAATTTTTAATAACAAGAGAGGTATGTACTTTTTGAATATTACCGCTGAGTTTTCTCAACATATATTCCGCTTCATCTACATTAACGGGCTTTATAAAAATTTCGCCATCCACCTCAACAACCGTATCCGCTGCAATTATGTAGCCCGGCGGCGGGATTAAACCGTCTAACGAATCAAGTTTTTTTAATGCCTGCCTAAAAGCAAATCGGCGCGCATCCTCGCCCTTTAAGGGCTTATCTTCCTCGCACTTATGAGCAACTACAATTACCGGCAACCCTGCGTCCCTCATTATTTTTATTCTACGCGGTGAAGAAGAAGCAAGATAAATTTTTCTAAAAGAAAACTCCGCAAGATTTGGAGCTATTTTTAAAGCAAGAATACCGTTTATAAAGCCGGGTACAAGACTAGCTATAAGAATAAAAGGTATTAAAATAATTATGCCTGTGTGTCTTATCAACAGTAGCGCCACAGCAACCTGAGCAAGATTGTGAAATACTGCGCCGATTATACTAACGCCCACCGGACTTAATCTGCCAAGAGGTCTGTAAATTGCAATCATAATTAGAGAAGATACAATTCCTCCGCTTAAACTGAAAAAAAAAGCAGGTGATAAAAAAGTGCCAAGTAAAAACGAACTTAATAAAATTCTTAAAATAGTTACCTTAAAAGCAAACTTACCGCCAAAGACAATCAAAGCGAGCAAAGTAATCATATTTGCAAGCCCTAATTTCATCCATGGTACCGGATGCGGAAGCATCCACTCTATGATTTGCAATACAGAAGCCGCAGCCGCAAATACAGCAAGATAAGAATTGTAATGTTTAAAAACACTTTTCATTTGAGTTCTGCTACAATTTTTAACGGAACACATATAATGGGTCGCCCGACAGCAGAAACCCATCCCTGCCCGATACATATTTTATTCGGACAACTACTTTTTATAACTCTAATTTTTCTTTCCTTAATTTCAATCTCGAATTCATCTTTAATTTTAATTATTTCGTTTGCAGGAAGCGCTATTTCATATATTAAAATGCCGTCTTTTTCAATTGTTAAATAATTGGGATTATCTTTTTTAAAATTTATAAATAACATAAATAATGCTATGACAACCACTCCTATTGCGACATATATATCATTTTTTGTCATAAGAAAGCCAATTTATATCAAGTTCTTTCGTGTAATATTTTCCATCTTCCCAAAATATCACAACAAGACAATTTTCTTTTTCTATCGCCTCTACTGCATTTTTACCCATAACAAAAAGAGCAGTAGAAAATCCATCGGCTACCGATGCTCTATCAGTTATTACCGTAACACTTCTTAATTTATCTGCTGGATAACCGGTTTGAGGGTCTAAAATATGATGATATTTTACTCCTTCGGCAATAAAAAAATTTTCATAATCACCGGAAGTTGCCACCGCTTTATTTTTAATATTTATTACAGCAGCTAACCCGTTGCCAAAAGGATTTCTTATGCCTATTTTCCATACTTTATCTCCCCAGACTCTTATATCTCCCCCTGCATCAATCATCCCGACACTAACCCCGCTTTCTTTTAAAAAATCTACTAATTTATCAACTATCCATCCTTTTGCAAAGCCGCCAAGATCTAGCCCCATACCATCGGGAATTGTTATTTTATCGGCACTGATACTAATTTTCTTAAAACCTATATTTTTAAGCACCTCTTTTATTTCTTCTTGAACAGGCGGACTATTATTTTTCTTATAACCTTTCCATAATTCAATCAGAGGATAAAGTGTCGGATCATAAGCACCGTCAGTTATTAATGCTATTTCAAGAGATTCTTTTATTAATGGTATAAGTTTTTTAGGTATGTCTTTTTTTCCCCTACTTTCACTAACAAGATTATCCCATTTTTCGACTTTATCAAAACCTTTTTCTATTATATCCATCGAAATTGATTGAGGAACTTTTATTGTCACAAAGGTATTCATATAAAATCTTGTGTATCTGGAAAATTCAATATTTTTATCTCCGCAGCCGAATAATAAAAATATGATTAATAAAAATAATTTCATAATTGCTTTATGCTTCCTGTCGTACATTTTATCATACATCTTAAACAATTATTGCATCGCAGGTAATCTATATATCGAAAATCCGCTTTCAATATCGATTTTTGGGTATTAATCATTGCCTGATACCCCCTACTATAAAAGATAGAGATATAATAATTTTTTGTTTTTTTTCTATCCGTATAATTAACTTTGTTTTTTTCAAATTTAATCAGTGATGGGATAATATTAAATTTTTCGCGTAAACTTTTCAACGGTATTTGAGTGTATTTGAACAGTATCTTTAATCTGGACAGCATACCCGCCGGCAAGTGTAATTACTGTCGGGACACGGTTAAATTCGTTTTTAATAATTTCATCTCTTTTTTTCAAATCTTCTATTGTAAGAGAAATCCCGCCAAGCTGATCATCAACATAAGTATCGGCGCCTGCGACATATATAATGAAATCAGGATTGAAATTCTCTTTAATCTTTTTTAGAGCAGATTTAAGTAAATCATTATATTTATCGCCACCTATTTCATCTTCAAGTTCTATATCCATAGCTGATTTTTCTTTATAAATAGGATAATTATTTTCCTGATGTATTGAAAAAGTAAAAATTTCAGAATTATTTTTTAAACAAACTGCTGTGCCGTTTCCCTGATGAAGATCGCAATCAATTACTAAAACTTTTCTTCCTTTTTCTGCCATTTCTAATGCGCCAAGAGCAACATCATTAAAAACGCAAAACCCCTCTCCGTGATCAGGATAAGCATGATGAAACCCGCCGCCAAGATGCACTCCTACTCCATTATTCATTGCTTCTTTACACGCAAGAAGTGTGCCGCCGCAGCATAAAAATGCCACTTTGGCAAGTTCTGACGAATAAGGAAGTTCAAGACGAAGTTCATCGGCATAAGAAAGCGTTTTATTTTTTATATCGCTGACATATTTTGAAGTATGTATTTTCATCACTGTCTCTGGTAAAGCAGGCAACGGAGCAATAAAATTTTCTTCACATAACTTATATTTTTTGATAAGATATTCTTTTATCAAGCGGTATTTTGAAGTAGGAAATATATGGCTGCCTATATCAATTTCATACTGGGGAGAATATATAATTTTTAACAATATGAGAGTTTACCAAATATATCTAATCCTACTGCCAACGGTTATGCCTACCAATCTTCCGGCTTTGCCTGTATCCGTAGTAACAAAACTTTTCATTCCTATAAACCATTTCCAATTCTCTCTTAACGGAAAAATCTCCATACCAACCATCTGCTGAAATCCAAATGCAGTTGTAACAGGTGATGAAACTGTTTCCCCTCTTTCTGAATTAGGATTAACCCGCCTGTTACCATCAGGAACTTCTCTATAAAATACATGATACAACCCGAGCCCGGCGCCAATATAAAAATTCTCATAAATTGTGTAAATAAAATTAATTGTCATAGGAATAACATTTAATTTAACCGTTATCTCTTTTCCAGCATCATTCTTTACATCGTCAGGATGATATTTCGCATCTATAGTATAATTAATTTCAGTATCTGAGCCAAACATATACCCCAATCCAAGTTCTATATACATATCACCTATTTTTCTTGTGCCGGTAACTTTAACAGCAGGACTTAAAATGCACCCTCTTTTACTGCCTCTGCCAAGTCCAAGTCCAAATTCGCCGCCAAGTTCCCAGTCCTCCCACGCAGCGCGGGTAATACCGGCGGACATAAGAATTATCATTAGTAATGTTAAGATTTTCATTTTACCCCTCTAAAAGATACTCTAAAATCGCCTCCTGAATATGAAGACGGTTTTCTGCCTGCTCAAATACATAAGAGTGTTTCCCGTCTATAACCTCATTAGTTATTTCCTCTCCCCTGTGAGCAGGAAGACAATGCATAACTATATAATTATCAGCGGCTATTGAAAGAAGTTTTTCATTCAATTGAAATCCTGCAAATCTTTTCAATCTATCCTCTTTCTCTGAATCCTGCCCCATACTCACCCATATATCCGTATATACTACATCAGCATCCTTAATTGCAAATTTTGGGTCATTAAATACTTTTATATTTTCATTTAACTTTCTCATGTTTTTCAATACTCCCTCATCTGGTTCGTAGCCGGAAGGACAGGCAATAGATAAATTAACCCCCAATAATCCGCTAATATTTATAAGCGAGTTACAGACATTGTTTCCATCCCCTATAAATGCCATATTAATTTGAGAATAATTTTTTCCTTTTGCCTCAAAAATAGTCATCATATCGCCAAGCGCCTGACATGGGTGAAGAAAATCTGTAAGACCATTAATTACAGGAACCGAAGATGCGATGGCAAAATCCAATACATCCTGATGAGAATATGTTCTTATCATCACAGCATCTACATATCTTGAAAGCGTCTTTGCGGTATCCTGTAAAGTTTCGCCTCTTGCAATCTGAAGAGTTTCAGCGCCAAGATATATTGAAGATCCACCAAGTTTTTGTATCGCTCTTTGGAAAGAGATATTTGTTCTTGTTGATGGTTTTGCAAATATTAAAGCAAGAGATTTTCTTTTTTCAGTTACAGGAATTGCCCCATTTTTTAATTCTATACCCCTTTTTATCAGACGAATAAGTGTCTCTGCTTTATAATCGGTAAGCGCTATGAAATCTTTTTTATTCAATGGTTGTTCCTGCTAATCCTTCTATACAATCGGAAAGTTCCGAAAGAGAAGTAATTATGACTTTTTTACCGCTGGCAGTGGATATTTCTCCATTTTTAATATATTGAATAACTGCTTCTATTTTAGGAAGCATGCTTCCCGGCGCAAAATGACCTTCGTCAATATATTTTTGTGCCTGATCTACAGTAATAGTATCAAGTTTCTCTTCGCTCGGCTCTAAAAATAATGCGTGCCCACCAAGTTCGGTTGCCGCTATTTTAAACGACTGCCTTGTTATAATATCTTTACCGTACAATTTTGATTTTGTCATTATTTCCTCTTTTCTAACCCATGGTTCTGTCTGAAGTTTTTAAGCAAAGTTACTATTTTTTCCTAACTTTATTTATAAAATTACAATAAAGCCTAAATTCTAAATCCCTGTCTGCATACCTGCCTAGCCGCAACCTTTAGGTTGCGTATTATTGAAATTCTTATTCATGAATTTAGACATTTTTTTCAATATAAAAGGGAAGTTTTGTAAAAAAATCAATTGCCTTATTCAGCGAATTAATTTCTATTTCTTCCTCTGCTGAATGACACTGATTTACGCTTCCGGGTCCAAATCCTATTGTAGGTATCCCGAGTTCCCCTGCTGTATAAGAACCATTTGTGCAAAAATCCCAGATTATAATATCTCTTTCTTCAATTACATCTTTCATACATTCGGCGGCAGATTTCAGTAAAATATTTTTTTCATCGATTTGCCAGGGTTTATAATACGGAGTATGCCCTTTAACATTATCGCAGGTATTTAGAAAAGAATTAATTTTTTTTATAATTTCTTTCTCTTCGCGGCCTTTGGCGCTACGATAATCACAATAGATACTGCATTTTT
>CAZPHG010000046.1:0-6354 GCA_964586585.1 uncultured bacterium
AGAGAAGCGGCATAATGGTTATGTTGGACAATGTAGTAAAAAATTTGTATAAATTTAGATACAAATCATAAAAAAGTTTCATTTAGATTTTTAAATGAGGCAACGATACCATTTCGTTTAGATTTTTGATGAGGCAATTCGTAAATTTGATTTTATTGTTCAATTTATTATAATAATAATTGCACAATTACTTTCGTTATAAAACGGAAAATTTGACTTTTAAAATTTAATTATTATAATGACATAACAATGAATAAAAGAAACTGGTATCAAATAAATGCAGAGAATAAAATTCTCGGACGTCTCGCCTGCGAGGCGGCAGCTATTCTTATGGGTAAAAACAAAGTTGCTTTTGAACGATATAAAGATATTGGTGATTTTCTTATAATCACAAATTCTCTAAAAGTTAAACTTACCGGCAACAAAAGTAAAGATAAAACATATTTCAGACCTTCAAGATATCCCGGAAACAGTAAATTAATAAGTTATCCGCATATGCTTGAAAAAAATCCACGGTATATAATTGAGCATGCCGTAAAGGGAATGCTGCCTAAAAATAAATTAGCGTCAAAGATGATTAAGCGGCTTAAGGTATATGAAACAGAAGAGCACCCTCACGTTGCGCAAAATCCTATTGCCGTTAAGGAGTTATAAATGATTAATATGAATGATATAAACGCAGTAGGAAGACGAAAGACCTCTGTCGCACGCGTATATTTATTTACGGATAAAAAGAAAAGCGTTACTATAAATAAAAAATCTCTTGAAGAATATTTTTGTGATAGAGCCGACTTAATAACAGAAATTCTCAGTCCTTTTACTATATTAGGCAGAGAAAACACTTATCGAATAAAAATAAATGTCTTTGGTGGTGGAAAAACAGGACAAGCGGGAGCAATTAAACTTGGATTATCCCGCGCACTTGCCTCTTTTGATGAAAGAACAAGAAAAATTCTTCGTTCTAACGGATTTCTTACCAGAGATTCCAGAATGGTAGAAAGAAAAAAACCTTTCCACCGTAAAGCAAGAAAAAGCGAACAATATAAAAAAAGATAAATGCAAAAGAATTCCATTACAGGAAAAATTATTCTATTATTATTATTTGTCTCCGTTATTATCGGCATTTATCTTTCTCTTCAATTTAAAGTTGAAAAAACAATACCTTCGATTGACACAGTAATTTCTAGCTTCAGACCATCCATAGGTGTAGTTGAAATCTTTGGACAAATTCACGCTCCGATTGATAGTGGTGGATTGATTGCTACGGCAAGGCTTCCTGAAATACTTACAACTCTCAGAACATTTAGAAAAGACGACCGAATAAAAGCAGTTATTATAAGAATAAATTCACCGGGCGGCACGATAGGCGCTGTTCAGGAAATTACAAAAGAAATCCAGCGAATTAGAGATGCCGGAAAACCTGTTGTAGCATCTATTGCAGATATAGGTACATCGGGCGGATATTATATTGCTGCTTCATGCGATAAAATAGTTGCTAATAGCGGAAGCATACTAGGCAGTATCGGCGTTATTTTCATGTCGCCGGATCTCTCTGGACTTTTTGAAAAAATCGGTATAGAAATAGAAACAATTCAAAGCGGACCTTATAAGGATGTCGGCGCAATGCATAGAGGACATACAGAAGACGAAAAGAAATTCTTGCAAAAGGTTATTGATGATGTTTATAAGCAGTTTATAGTAGCTGTAAGTTCGGGAAGAAATATTCCTCTAAATAAAGTCAGAGAATTAGCACAGGGGCAGATATTTACCGGCAGAATGGCAAAACAACTTAATCTTATAGATAAATTAGGAGATATGACTGCCGCAAAGGAATTAGCTGAAGAGCTGGCTCAAATAACAGACGCTAAACTTATAAGACGACCTGTTGGTAAATGGCAGCAAATATTCAGATTTTTAAACCGCGGAAATATTCAAATTGATTTATTCGGTGCTAAAAATTTTTCAATACCGGTTTACATGCACAATCGATAAAAATGGAGATTTTTTTTTCACTCCTCACCTCTCCGCAAAAAACAATTTACAGAATTTCAAGAAAAGAAATAAATTACAACAGTTTTTGGATTCTTCTTCTATCTACACTTTCTTCGTTAGTCGGATTTGCAGTTATATCTAACATTCCCGCTGGTATTGCTGCCTATATATTTACCTGGGGAACACTAATAAGATTTTTAATTTCTTTATTTGCTCTTTTTATCGCAAGTGTATTTTATAATTATTTTGCAGGTGTATTTGGCGGAATAGGAAGCGGAACTAAACTTTTTAAGCTCCTTCCATATAGTTTTCTCCCCTTTTGTTTTGTAGCGCCAGTAGCATTAATTTTAAAACCACTTTCGCCTACAATATCTCTATTTCTCTTTTTTCTGACAATGGTTTTATTTATCCTATGGATGTTATTTTTGCAGATTAATATGATAAAATATATTTACGGAATATCCCAGATAAACTCGGTTGCCGTAATTTTTCTGCCTATCTTTATATCAGGAACCGCATTAATTATTATACCTCTTATTATGATAATAAGTATTTTGACATGACTGAAAAAACTAAAGTTTCTATTTTAGGTGCCAGCGGTTTCACAGGCAGAGAACTTATAAAAATATTTTTAAAACATCCAATGGTGGAAATAGACGCGTTATTTTCAAGAGCATACGCAGGCAAAGATATATCTGATATTTTTCCCTCTCTTAAGGGAAGCATATCTTGTGAACTTATATATCCAACACTTGAAAATATTCCCCAAAGCAGTGAAGTTATATTTTTAGCGCTACCTCATACAAAATCAATTGATTATATTCCGCATCTTATAGAAAAAAAACGGCTTGTTGTTGACCTTTCTGCAGATTATAGATTTAGTAGTCCGGAAGATTATAAAAAATGGTATGGGGTAGAACATACCGACCCTGATAATCTTTTGAAATCTGTCTATGGGATTCCCGAAATAAACAGAGATCAAATAAAGGACGCTCGTTTAATATCCAATCCGGGCTGTTACTCAACTTGTGCAATTCTTTCAATATATCCGCTCCTTAAAGAAGGTATTATAAAAAGCCCTATATTTATTGACGCAAAATCAGGTATATCCGGTGCAGGAAAAAAACTTGATGACGAATATCTTTTTTCAAAACGATATGAAAACATTACACCCTATAAAGTTAATGCTCACAGACATATGGGCGAGATAACAGAATTTTTAAACAAAGTAACGGCTCAAAAATTCAATCTTATTTTTTGTCCTCATTTAATACCTATAGAACGCGGAATACTTTCAAATCTTTACTGTCAGTTAAGCGGCAATTTAACCGAAGAAGATATTAGAAATTTATATTTGAAACACTATAAAGATGAGCATTTTATAAATGTCGCCCAACAAGGAGAATTTCCGCAACCCAAAGAAGTGAATTCCACAAATAATTTTAATGTAGGAATAAAATTTGACTCTTATACAAACTCGCTTATAGTAATTGCTGCGATAGATAATCTGATAAAAGGCGCCTCGGGTCAGGCAGTACAGAATATGAATATAGCGCTTGGTTTTGAGGAATCCGCAGGGCTTAAATGAGGGAATTTCCAGCTGGATTCTGTATAACCGGGTTGCAATTTGATGACGGAGATAATCTCGCCTTACTAACCGCGCCAAAGGGGATGAAAGTTGCAGGTATCTTTACCACAAATACATGCCCTGCTCATCCTGTCCAACTTTCCAAAAAAAATATAGATAATTCTGTTCATCGCGCAATTCTTGTAAATAGCGGAAGCGCTAACGCCGCAACGGGAGATACAGGAAAAAAAATAATGCTTGATTTTATAAAAAAAATAGCTTCAAAACTCGAAGTTATGGAAGATGAAATTTTAATTTCTTCTACAGGCGTTATCGGAAAACCTCCAATATATCACGATTCTAATATTAACAGCATCCTTACGCAAAAAGATAATATTGACCCTTATAGTTTCGCAGATTCTATAATGACTACCGACACCCGCAGAAAAATAGTTAGCAGAGTTTTTGAATTAAATTCAAAAAATGTAACAATTTTAGCTATAGCAAAAGGCTCAGGAATGATAGCGCCTTCTTTGGCAACAATGCTTGCTTTTATAATAACGGATGCCGCCATTGAAAAAACAGCATTAACTAAAGCACTGAAAAAAGCCGCTAATGTTAGTTTTAATTGTCTCAATATTGACGGAGAAACTTCCACTAATGATACTGTCTTTTTAGCCTCCTCCTGCCGAGCCGGCAATCGACCTATAACTTCATCCGGATATGGGTTCAGAAAATTCTACAATGAATTAGAAAAAACCTGTATTCTTCTTACTGAAAAACTTGCTGCAGATGGAGAAGGTGCAACAAAGTTTATAAAAATTGAAATAAGGGGCGCTTCTAATAAATCCATCGCAAAAAAAGCAGCAAAAATTATAGCGCAATCCCCTTTATGTAAAACAGCTTTTTACGGCGCATCTCCTAATTGGGGAAGAATTATATCTGCTTTAGGTAGTGCGGGGATAAATTTTGATTTAAAAAAATTCAGTCTCTTTATTAATGGTGTTCCGTGGGTAAAAAGAGGAATCCCGCAATATAAGATGTGGGAAGATATAAAAACCGTTATGCAGGGAGCGAGATATAAATTAGAAATAGATTTAGGTTCGGGGAATTTTAAAAGTGTAAGTTATACATGCGATTTCAGCCCTGAATATGTGAGGATAAATGCCCACTACCTCACATAAAATTAAGAAAATTACTTTTATTTGTACGGGCAATACCTGCAGGAGCGTTATGGCGGAGTATGCTTTTAAAAAACTTGTCAAAGACACAACAATTGAGTATATTGAAATAAATTCAGCAGGCACTGCTGCTATGCCTCATTACACAATTTTTGGAGATTTAAAAGAGGTAATGAATGAAAATAAATTAGATTTTCACGAGCATTCCCCTACTCTTCTTAATGAGGACATATTGAAAGAAACGAATCTTGCGTTAGTAATGACTCGTTTTCACAAAGAAGACATTAACAGAAGATTTCCTTTTTATAAGGATAAAGTGTTTTTGTTAAGCGATTATGCTAACGGTCTTGATAGCGATATAGAGGACCCTATAGGACGGGGGAAAGATGCTTATGAAAAGTCGTATAAGATTATTTATCGTTATCTTGAAAAGATTGTAAAAAAATTAAAAATTCCCGCCAAGTAAAATCGCAAAATTAATAATAAAAAATACCGCCTTTTTCTCTAACAGATATAATATCTGCTGGCGGATTCTCTGAACCTGAATAAATTATATCTCCTTTTACAATTTCTCTCAACCTCCTCCAATCAGCATAATAAGGCTCCACTGCCACGACTACATCAAACATATTATCGCCTATATCACCGCCTGCATATATGAAAATTCTTTTATCTGAAATAATTTCCGCTTGAATATGGTTATCTCTTATATCTAAAAATTTTTTATACGGCTCAATAATTTTTACATAAAAACCTTTATATTCATTTATATCCGGATATCTAACTGCTTTTACCCTTTCACTGCCAACCAGATCTTTAAATCTTTGCCAATTATATTGATTTCCGGAAATTCCGGGATAATATATGTTTTTCACTTTAAATAATTTAGCCACCTCAGCTAACTGAGGTATCTCTTCATACACAGGATGCAGTATATATATACTTTTAAGGGACCCTATTCCGTTCTTAAAAAGAAAAGATTTCAGCGCTTTTGCGTTAATATCTTTTCTACCTGCAATAAGTATTGCATCGCCTGCTCCCTTTTTTATAATGAATGCAGCAGAATCCCTTGATATGATAGCAGCAATAAAATCTTTTTCAAAATATTTTTGCGTCCCTATACTTAAAACAAAAACAATCAAAGCAATAATTATAATAATATATTTTTTTCTGCTTTTTATTCCCATAGCAATTAAGAAAATATAAAACCCTGCAATTAAAAATACCGAAGGACGGGGAAAATTCACTCCTCCTATACCTGCAGTGTATATAAATTCTGTAATGAAGCCTATAATTTTTAAGAGATACAAAACACTAATAGCATATATTTCTGCTAAAAAACCTGATATACTTCCAATCGCTAAAAAGAACAGACAAAGCGTAAGCGATATAGAAGCAAGCGGTATTATCAATAAATTAGTTACAGGCGCCAATAGCGGTAGGTAGTGGAAATTCCAAGCCAAAACAGGAAGAATCGCTATCACCGCAGAGACCGATACGGCAAGCGGTCTTCCGATAAAATGCCGTAATGAAGGTGAGATATAGATTATACCACCAACCGCTAAAAAAGAAAGTTGAAACCCTGCTGTCCAAAGTAAACCCGGACTTATACCT